>JAIKXO010000197.1 GCA_024684065.1 Lachnospiraceae bacterium | reverse complement strand
AACGAATCACGAAGTGATTCAGCATTAAGTTCAGTGATTTACCTGATTCCACCAGATCGGATAACCGATATCGGGAATACCCATCTGCTCCATATATTTAATGATCTGGATGGTTTCCGCATCGGATGCGTCCGTGCTTATGCCGCAGGCTTCACAGGTCCAGCCGTTGCCGATTCCCGGAATAACGCCTGCCTTCATCGGCTTGCCGCAGACAGGGCAGGTTGCCTCATTGGCTCCGCCTACTCCGCCGATGGCCTTCCCCATATCCTGATCGGAAAGCTCGATATTTTTTGCTTCCCCTCTGTACTTTTTGATCATTTCCATATACTTGTTTCCGTTCATAGTTGTCTCCTTTCGTATGTGTGAGTTTTTACCATTCTGTTTTACCCAAAAATATATATGAAACGAATTTAATTTTTGCCTTTTGAAAATTTAATTCGTTTCCTCGCGCCGGCCGCACGCCGCTCATAGCGGCAATTTCCTCTGTGCGGCCGTGCGCATCACTTTATAGTAAACGCACGTATTTTGTGCGTTTACTATAACTGTTGCCCAAAACGTATCGTTATACCGCGGCTCCTGTGATCTCCCAGCCATAAAAGCCCCGTATATGATAAATAAGCACCTGATCTCCCGGATTGAATCCCGGAAGATCTGGACCTGCCACCAGGAGCCTTCCCTCTGCCTCATACACCTGATAGCCGCCTGCCTGGCACTCATCCCAAACGCTTCCGTAGATCGAATCATCCGGCTGTGGATTGACCATCACTACCCCTGAGATCGTAACCGTTTCCTGATCAGGCTCTAACTTTCCGCCGCCTGCCTTTGCCATTACTTCGTCTTTTAATTCCGTATTCTTATTCTCTGCCATCGTCTTACCCTCCATTGTCAGAAATATCGCTTCATTAATTTAAGAAGCCGGGTTTTTTGTTCTTTGACCTATTATACGGAAGCCTCTTCGCTATTGGCAGTTGTTTTGCACATCCGGTCGTTTTTCATGCGTATCCGGTATTTATTATACTCATTAACGAAATGGCCGGCCGTTCCGTTAATGAGTATGCGCCGGCCGCACGCCGCAAAGCGGCTGATTTCCCTACGCGGCCGGTCGCATCATGTTATGTTATACTCAATAACGGAATTTAATTCCGTTATTGAGTATAAACGTCTGCTACATAGCCAGGATCGTAAAAGTCTCATTTGAAAGCACATTATATAAACCTCCGCGATGTTTTCCGTGGGCAGGGCAGAACTCGCCGTAGATATACACGCCCTGCACATTGACATTTTCCGGAAGCCTTCCCTCGTAGGCCCGCCCCTCAGCATTTTTATCCGCCACAAGCAGGCAGTACCTTGCCGCGCAGGAGGAGCAGAATATGCTGCTGTACTGATAATCCTCAGACTTCTCGATCTGCGAAAGAATCTGGTCGAATGCCGCCTTGACCGAATTCTCGATGTCCTCCTTTGATATAAGCACCATATTGAGCTCAGACCCCTCCTCGATCTTTCCGATATAGCCGCAGGCCTGCTTTCCGTGATCGATAACGCCAAGACACCTCAGAGTATCTATTTCATCGCCATCCTTTGTTTTCTGTGTGGCAAGGAAGGGAGTCCCCAGAAAATCAAGGATCACCGAGGTCTTGTCTGTAATGAGCCCCATATCCCGTATAAAATTCGTCACCGGTTTGCCGTCAAGCTCATAGACCACCGTCCCCTCGGCCTTGGTCACCACCTTATGAAGGTTCGTCGTAAGAGTCGTGGAGTGCTCGATCGTAAAAATCGGATTCACGTTCCCCACGAGCACCATCATAACGCCCCTGCTCTGCGAGGCTCCCCGGTCCGTGAAAACATAAGAGGAATCAAAGGTCCAGCCATCGGAAGCAATCCCTCCGTATATGGGCACCTGTCCTGATTCCTCATCAAGAAGGCTGACGATATCATCAAACGTGATATCCGAAAGCCAGGGCACATATGTAAAGATCAGCTTTTCTTTACGATTTCCGGCTTGTCCTGTCCCTGAGGGATTCTCCCCTTTACTCTGTTTAGCAGAGTTGAATTCCCCCTTATATAAAAGTTCCCTCCGGCAGGCATGATAGGTTTCTCCAAAAAAACGGATATCTGAAGAAGTTTTGATCTCCTCCGTCATTCCTATGGAAAATTCCACATCATCCGCTGTAAGCACCAAAAGTGAAATGCTGCTCTGTGAATAACCGTTCGTTGAAAGCACACCGATCCCGGTGCATCCGAAAAAAGGAAAGTCAAAGGACTTCTTCAATTCCCTGACCAGAGCGTTCATGTCAGGCTCGAAGCCGCAAAAAACGATCCCACAGGTGTTCTTCATAAACAGCGAACGGTCAATGCCCGCCGAAAGCTCCGAAACAGCCAGTCCTATATCATCCACTTCCCTTGTAAAAGCCTGGATCGATCTCATTCTTCCAACCCTTCTTTCTATACTCTTCAGAGTTTTGAAAACGGCAGCGGATAACCGCTTTTAAATCCTGCCTATAAAAACGGTTTTGCATTAATATACTCATTAACGAAATAGCTTGCCGTTTCGTTAATGAGTACGCGCCGGCCGCGTGCCGCAAAGCGGCTGATCTCCTTACTCGGCCGGTCGCATCATGTTATACTCAATAACGGAAATTAATTCCGTTATTGAGTATAACAAACTCAACCTTATGCTTTTTAAGGAATTTTCCGCCTTGTACTTCATCCTTCACAAATACTCCCTTGTACCTGCCTTCGAGCAGGTTCTTTATCTCATCCGCCCTTTCCGGAGAGTCGTTTATTACTAACACCAAAGGCTTTGCCCGCTTCTCTTCCTCCTCCAAAAGCTGCTCTCCTGTCATGACAAGCCTGCTGTCGATATATTTTAACAGCAGCCTCTCCAGATCCTCATACATGACGGGCTTTGAAAGATAGTCTGTAAAGCCCTCCCTGATATAGATATCCCTTGCTCCTAAAATAGCGTCCGCAGTAAGGGCGATGATCGGCGTATTGTTCGCAAGATTCTCCTCTTTTATCTGCCTTAAGGTCTCGATTCCCGACATCCCCGGCATCATCTGGTCAAGAAAAACCATATCAAAGCCTGTCCTGCTCTCTCTCATAGCCTGAAGGCATTCCCTTCCGGAGGAAGCAAGGCTTATCTCTATCCTGGTGTCCATAAGGAGCCCGGCGATTACCTCAAGATTCATCTCATTATCATCAACTATCAGCACCTTAGCTCCCGGCGCTACAAGGATCGGATTGTATTCCCTGATCTGTTCCCTTGATTTAATCAGGTTCTCTGAATACTCCCCCACCGGCGCGGGGTCAACAACCTTCTGGGAAACCGCTGCCGTAAAAACCGTTCCCTTTCCGTATTCGCTCTCCACATCGATATAGCCCTCCATAAGCTCCACAAGCTGCTTCGTGATATGAAGACCAAGCCCTGTTCCCTCAATATTCCGGTTCCTGCTTTCCTCAAGCCTCTGAAACGACTCGTACAGTCTGTCGATATCCTCCTTGCGGATACCTATGCCGGTATCGCTCACTACTATCTTAAGCTGCCCCATTATATGATCAAAGGAAACGTTTATACTGATACCTCCTTCATCAGTATATTTGATAGCATTATTTATGATATTCAGCATGATCTGCCGTATGCGTATCTCATCTCCGTAAAGGACACGGGGTATAAGCGGATCCACCTTAAGCTCATAGGAGAGCCCCTTTTCCTGCGCCTTTTTCATTGTCATATTTGCGATATCGTTAAACACAGAGGAGATTTCATATTCAACAGGGACGATCTCTATTCTTCCCGATTCTATCCTGCTTAAGTCCAGTATGTCATTAATTATAGACAGAAGAGTATTGCTGGCGCTTTTGATATCCATTGCAAGTTTACGGATCCTTTCATCCTTTGACTCCCTGAGGATCATTTCGTCCATGCCGATTATCGCATTCATCGGGGTGCGGATCTCATGGGACATATTCGCAAGGAAATTGCTCTTCGCATTATTAGCGGCAACTACCTTCTCTTCGTTAAATTTACGAAGCCTTGACGCATAATCGTTCAGGTTCGAAAGCATTGAAAGATCCTGCTTAAGCCGGGCATATTCTCTTTTCAGTATCCTGTTTTCCTTTTCAAGCCTTTCAATCCGTACCCTTTCGTCTGTCACTTTACCCTCCATACTCTGTCCATACGGTTCTGCGTCTGCCTTTTTTATATAATCCATACAACTGTCGCTTTCATTATCACTCGATCACCGTATAAAGCTCTTTTATGATCTTTGCCGCCTCTTCATACATAAAATCATCGATAAAGCCCTCTGCCTCCTTAAGCTTATCCTTCCAGGTTATCCTGAACGGATAGCCGGAGAGCTTCTGTGCCAGTCTCCTGGATTGCTCGTCGTCGAAATCATCAAGCGCGGCTAAGAGCTCATCCGCGATTTTCCTTGCTTCTTCGCCCGATATTTCATCTGCGGCGTAAATTTCCCCCATGGCTTTAATCGGAGCCAGTCTTTCAATAAGCTCCTTATATGCTTTCATGGTGATAGGAGTCATCTGCTCTAAGAAGTGAGCATCCTTTTCCCTGGCGGCCGTCTCCAGCGCCTCAAAACCGCTGCTCACCTCCATTGCCCCTATCATCCTGGCATTACTCTTCAAAGCATGCACAGTGATCATCAGGTTCTCATAATCCCCTGCAAGATAATATTCCTCCACTTTTATACTGTTTTTATCATATTTTCCGTAAAAGCGCCGGAGGGCTGAAATATATTTTTCCTGACTCCCCGTATAGCATATTCCGCTTTTAACATCCAGTCCGATATCATTTATCCAGTTTAAATCATAGTCCATATTCTTTAACTCCACCGTAAGATCCAGCCCTGCCGCCATTAAGCCAGCCGCCCGGACCGCCCTTTAACCGCGGCTCTTACAGGCCGTTTTAGCCGCTATACGATTCTATCCCAGCACATCTATGATTTTCGCCACCAGTTCTGACTTTTTAGCCGGCTTTATAATATATCCCTGCGGCCTGAGCTCCTTTAGCGTCTTAAGAACAGCCTGTTTTTCGCTCATTCCGGTCAGGAAAACTACCGGGATATCCGCATATTCCCGTATCATCCTCAGTTCCCGCAGAACCTGGGGGCCGTCCTTGTCAGGCATCAGATAGTCAAGCAGGATCAGATCGGGCCTGTGCCTGGTCAGGTATTTATATGCGTCATCTCCGGACCGGACAAGGGATACCTGATAAAACTCCTCAAGCTGCTCCCTGATATGGAAAAGCTGCTCCGCATCGTCATCCACCACCAGGATCCTCTTCTTTCCCGGGTCTTTAGCCGCTTCTTCGTTGATATATTCCCTGAAAGCGACAGAATGGCTGCTCTTTTTTTTCTCCATATCCTCTTCTATGCTCTGCATTTTTTCATACAGTGCAAAGAGAGACACGGGCCTTGAAAGGAACAGCACCCTCTCAAGGCTTGAATATTTCATAAAAAGCCTTTCATCCTCCTCATTTGCAACCACAATAATCGTGCAGTCACCGTGCCTCACGGGGTCTTTAAGAACATCATATATCTTCACGGTTTCCCATGTTTCGTCTCCCATGCAGATGATGATCACTCTCGGAAGCTCGGCAAGCACCATATCAGCAAGAGCTGCCTTGCCCGGGGCACATTTTATC
This sequence comes from Lachnospiraceae bacterium, assembly GCA_024684065.1. The sequence goes on along the minus strand of JAIKXO010000197.1, from coordinate 19,706 downwards.
GTCAGATAGCCCCTGTCATTTTCCAGATGACTGCTGATATCCCCGGCAACCTTTTTATTTTTTCCTGTCACAATAATCTTTAATTTCATTTTATATCCTGCCACCCAGCCCCGAAATTATTCAGCCTGCCGTCTTTATGACCAATATTTCCGGTTATTCCGTCGAAGGCAGCTGTAATACGTCTTTGCAATGCTCCTTATGATCCAGTGTTCATTAACGAAACGGCAGGCCATTTCGCAAATGAGCATAGCCCTGCACGTCCCTAAGCCTTCTTAATCTTCAAAGATTTTCGTGAAGAGAATACCAGGGTAAGGATTATCAGTAAAATAAGGAACCCGGCCTCTATAGCAAAGCATCTCCACACATCTGAAAGCTCCCCGGCCTGAATCCCTGCCAGGATATCGTTAGCCTTCTCAAACCAGTAAGCCGGGAAAATCTTCGCAACGGCAAGCACCCCGTCTGACAGCATAGACTGCGGGACGAAGGCTCCGCAAATAAAGGCCATTCCGAGCCCCACAAGCTGGGAGAGCATTAAGATAACCGTGTTGTTCGGATTGAAAGCTGTAATAAGGATTGCGATCATTGCGGAAATCAGCGCAAAAACGAAGGTATTAAGCACCGCCAGATGACAGTTAAGCCCCCTGTAGATACCTCCGTAAATTACCATGCCGCTGACCATAAATAATCCCCAGATAAAAAGGACTAAAACGCCGCTGCCTGAAAAAATCTGGCTTAAGTAAGAAGATACGCTGACCCTGGAGCATTCGATCCGCGCTTTCTGATCCTTTCTGTTCAGGGTCATAAGCACGGGGCTTAGGACATTGATCATAACCGCAATAAGAATATAGGGCATGAGTCTGAAGAAAATCGCAAATTTTTCCGTGAAATCTGCATCCAGGACTTCCGAATCCTCTAAAGTCACCATCTCAACCTTTGCGCTCTTTGACTGCTCCTCTCCGGTCTGCTTAATGGCCTCTGAAAGTGAGCTTCCTTCCGACAGATAAACTCTGACCAGCCGGACATAATTATTCAGAAACTGCTCCATCATTGCAGACTCGAAGCCGTCCCGCAGCTTATAGGACTCAAACACCTCATCCTCTGTATTCTCTACATCTGCAAGGCGTTGTGCATAGCCTTCAGGGAGCACCAGGGTATAGTCAAGCATTTCATAGTACATGGTGTCCATGATCAGACGCTCATCATGCAGGCTGAGTCCCCCTTTTCCATCTCCTGAAAGATCAAGCGGAAGCTCCATGAGATCATTTTTCCTCTTTATCTCCTCTGTGAGACTCTTACTGGCCTCACTCTGATCTTCATCTATAACGCATACCGATAACGATGATTCTTCAAAATCAAGCTTCTCCTGAGAGGAATGCACCATCGGGAAGCAAAAGCCAAGGAATAGAACAATATATAAAATAATGATCCCGCTCTTAGCCCGGGCGACCTTAAAAAACAGCTTAAAGACTTGCATACGTTTTCCTCCTTGTCATTAAGAACCCCAGAAAGACCGTTACTATGCTATATATTCCCATGGCAATCAGTTTCCCGTAAAAACGGTCAAGAGTCGCATCCATATTCAGATAATAGAGCGCATCGGCTATGATCGCCGCAGGATTTAAGTCATTGACGATCGGCGCATAGAGTTCAAAAACAGCATGCATCTGGGAGATCATCAGTCCGCTCATAAAGCTTAAGCTCATAACGATAGCCATCGTGATTCCGATCTTTGTCCCGTAGCTTATTTTTCCTATTGCACCTATAAAGAACCCGACACAGACGCCCATAACGGCACCTGAAAAACCTGCCAGGTAAACGAGCGGAAGTCTCGGCCCAAAATCAGTCCTGAGCACAAAGGCTTCAAAGGTTATGCAGACTGCCACACAGACAATCATCGTAACAAAACAGCCTGCAAGCCCCGAAAGAATCGTAACGAGCTTCGGCGTAGGGGAGCAGGAGCGTCTCGCGCCGTAGTCCGAAAGGTTCGCTTCACTGAAAAGCGCTATATGAAGCGCTACCGTCATTCCAAACAGCGCCACCGTGGCGATCAGGTTATACATATAGGAAGCAAAGGGATCCTTATTGCCGTCTGTAAGGGTCAGCTCCCTTATAGCAGCAACATTCATGACCTTGCCGGCATCCTCGGGATGGCCGCTTCCTACAATCCTTCTGGTCATGCCGGTCTGGGACATATAGCTGTCGATAAATTGTTTTAAGATAGTCTGCTCCATTCCGTTATTCTTTATTTTCAGAGACAGGACCGTTTCTTTTGTGAGGATATTGAGAGCGCCCTCCATGGAAAGATTGCTGAAGCCTGAAGCAGCTTCGATTACTTCCCCGGAAATGACATCCAAAGCCGATCCGTCCTCAGAAAATTCAGCACTTGCATCAAGAGCTGCCGCCATATCCTCAAAACCGCCATCCTCTCCTGTACCGGCTTCAGCTCCGGGAACCGCATCAATATAAATGATCCCTGAAACCTCCCCCTTGTCAAGCATCTCATAGGCTTCCTCTTCCCTGCAGTAGGTAGCATAAAGAAACGGTGGGGCATCCTCATCCTTCAGCTTAGCCTCCGTCGAAAGCTTTGAAAGAAGATCTTTTAGCGTCAGCTTTTCCGGATCTTTATCAAGGGTCGAATCGCTTACCCCAAGCTCATCAACCATTGCATGAAAGAGCTGATCCGATTCATTTTCCACAACAGCAACGCGGATCGCTTTAAACGCGCCTTCCTCATATATATTGCCAAAGGCCGCTTTATAGATTACCCCCAGAAAGATCGGGAAAAGGAGCATCCAGATTATTACCGACTTTTCCCGGAAATTCGTTTTTATTTCATATTTCAGATTATGGAGAAACATAAGCGGCACCTCCTATTCTTTATCCCTGAGTTCTTTGCCGGTAATTGTAAGAAAGACATCATTTAAGGTAGGACGCTCGGAATAGACCTGTCCGAAAACTGTCCCCTGGCTCTTTAAAACATCCAGGATATTTAAGAGATTATGCTTGCCGCCGGCTAAAGCGATCTTAAGCTTTCCTTCCCCATAGGTAACCTCATAAACGTTTTCGGTGTTATTAATCGCCTTAAGAAGCGCCTCCCCAGGCTCTTCCATCTCGATCGATACCGTCTCCGTATTCTTGATCAGCTTCTTCAGCTCATCGCTTGATCCTTCGGCGATCTTCTTTCCGCGGTCCATAATGGCGATCTTCGTACATATCTGCTCGACCTCCTCCATATAATGGGTAGTATAGATCACGGTAGCTCCTTTTTGATTCAGCTCGACAATTCCCTCCAATATCCTGTTCCTGCTCTGCGGATCCACCGCCACGGTGGGTTCGTCAAGAATGATCAGTTCGGGCTTGTGGGCGATGCCGCAGGCTATGTTCAGACGTCTTAAGAGACCTCCGGAAAGCTTTTTGGGCTTAAATTTCGTAAAGCTGTTAAGGCCGACGAATTCAATGGCTTCATCCACATACTGCCTGCGCTTCGCCTTGTCAGTGATATAGAGTCCGCAGAAGAAGTCAATATTCTCATAGACATTCAGCTCGTCAAATACTGCAACATTCTGCAGGATCACGCCTATCTTTGCCTTAAGATCGTAGCTTGTGGGCGTCATCGGCTTTCCGAAGAGCTCGATCTGTCCCTCATCATATGCAAGCAATGACAATATACAGCTGATGGTTGTCGTCTTCCCGGAACCGTTGGGCCCAAGCAATCCAAAAATCTCGCCCTTTTGTATCTCAAGATTAAGATATTCAACCGCTCTTAACTCCGCATAATTCTTTACAAGGTTTTCTACTTTGACTACTGTTTCCATTTCTTTTCTCCTCTGTTAACGCAGTTTTTCGGAAATTTTTAATCTTACTTACAGATGTCTGTCTGTAAGGCTCCCTGAATAGCCGCTTTTATAGCCGGGCAATTCTTTACTGCTGAAAAGCCCAGCCCTTACAAATAATGCTTTTTGAAAATATAAAGGCTCTGCTCAGACAGGCTGCTTTACAGCTCTTAAATCACCCAGCTCTTTATTGATCTTTCTGACCTCCGAACGATACTTTAAATAGTTTCCGAACCAAATCAGTGTATATGTGATAATATAGATCACAAGCCACAATAAGCACCATTTGATATCGGAAAAACTGAACCATCTCAGGAAAAAACCTACAAGATAATAGCTTATGACAGTCATCAGAAAATGGGTGACGGTAGCCCTTAAATAGCTCCATTCCTCAAGCTCATATACTGAGCTGCCCCCGATGGCGACAACTCCGAACATCCCGCAGACAAGAGCATCGATCACAAAAGCGGGAAGCATTCCTCCCATATCCTCGGCAAATTCGGGAACCACCAGATAAAATGTTCCGTCCCCTATGCTCATTGTTGTTATCATTGCGGAGAAAGTCACGCAGAAGATCACTCCGACCGCAAAACCTATGGAACATAAGACAATGACCTTGTTTCTGAAACTCATGCTTCCCTCCCTTCCGCAGTCAGTTCACGGATTATATCCTTGATGATCCTGACCCTGCTCCTGGCTGCCCATGATTTAGAACCGTTATCAAATTCCACACCTATAGTTCCGGCTATATTTATATCAAAACGCTTAACCTTAAAAAGGTTTATGATCTCTGACTGGGATATCCGAAAGAACCGTTTCGGATTTAAGTCCTCCTCCAGGGATGACAACGTCTTTTTTACCATATATGTTGTCTCCGCGGTCTGTACCATGACCTTTCGACCCTGGGTATAAGCACGGAATATATCCCTTTGGGATAATAATTCGATATTATCCCCGATATACGCTGCAATAAGCGGGAACTCATTCTCCGAAGCATTCTCTATCGCTGAAATGATGTTCTCTACTTGCTGCGTTTTTTCTTTTGTCCGGATAGTAACAAAAGGATCTATGTATTTCTGATCCAGCACTACCTCAATGTCAACCATGTTTCTCATCTGAACAGTTCCCTTCCTCACAGCACCAATCAGTCCGTTCATCTCTCAGACCGGATCATTTACTCTTTCCTCCACCTGCTGCCTTTTCACCAGCTCGTAAAAAAACCCTCTTTTCTCTATAAGCTCCTCATAAGTCCCATCCTCTGCTATATGTCCGTTTTCCAGCACGATGACACGGTCGCACTGTTTTATGGTAGAAAGCCTGTGAGCGATCACAAGCCTCGTACATTTCATTTCATCAAGCGCCTTTGAAACCTTTCTCTGGGTGATATTATCAAGCGCGGAGGTTGCTTCGTCGAAGATCAGAAGCTTCGGCTTGGGTGCTACAGCTCTTGCGATCATTATCCGCTGCTTCTGGCCCCCCGATATGCCTCCGCCTCCCTCGGAGATCATCGTATGCATACCCATCGGCATATTCCGTATATCCTCATCGATGCCTGCGATCTCGGCTGCCCTCCAGGCTTCGCTTAAGGTAAGCTCTGGCGCCGCCACAACAATATTTGAATATATATTTCCGGCAAAAAGCCTCCCGTTCTGGGTCACGACCCCGATATGCCTGCGCAGGGATTTCAGATCGACTGAACCTATATCCCTCCCGTCATAATAGATGCCGCCCCTGTTAGGCTTTTCAAAGCCTAACAGAAGTCTTACGAGCGTCGACTTACCACAGCCCGTCCTGCCGACGACAGCAACATACTGGCCGGGCTTGATCTTTAAGGAAATATCGTCAAGAATGAAAGGCGAACCCTCATCATAACGAAAAGAGAGATTATTAATCTCGATCCCGCCGGATATATGGGTCAGGATCTCCTTATCCCCGGACATCTCGGGCTCCGTTTTTAAAAGAGGCTGAGCCATCTCAAATATCGGCCGTATATTGGCTGCGGTCAGCGCCATTCCGGATAAGGACATGAATGCTCCGGCAACCATGCCGTAAGCCGTATTGAAGGCATAGTACTCTGCAGGTGTAACATGGGTCGTAAGAGCAGCATTGTACATCACAATGGTTCCTGTTATCGATATAGCCGCGCTGATCACGCCGTTCAGCTTCAGAAAAAGCGGCGGGTTATAGGCAAGCTCCGCACATTCCGCATACAGATCCCCCCATCTGGAAAAGGCACGCATTTCGGCACCAGTCAGTTTAATCTTCTGTATCCCGCTGATGGCGGCATAACTCATGCCGTTCTCCTTGCTCGAAAGTAACATCTGCTTTCTCGAAAGCCGCATCTGGAAAAGCGAGGATACCACGGAAAAAACCACTGTGATCAGTATGATCAGCAGAGCCGGCACCACCAGGCCCGGTGCATAGGCAAATATCTGGCTTATATACACAAGTGAAAACACAGAAGTAAGGCCTGTATTCAAGAGCACCGAGACCAGAGTAGAGCATAGGGAATTCACATAGGAAGCTCTGGATGACAGCTCGCCGGAGCTGTATCCTTTAAAAAAAGAAGCCGGAAGCGATAAGATCCTCATCATAGTCGCCGCCTCAACGCACAGATTCATCCTGGTATCAACCCTCGAAGAGATCATGGATCTGGCCGCATTCAAAAGAAGAGTGCCTGCAGAAACAGAGAACATAAAAACACCCGTTGCGGTAAGAAGGGACAGGCTGTTCTCAGAGATAACCTTATCAAACAGAAAGAAATTGAGCTTCGGCGTGAGCATCCCAAGCAGCGTAACGAGCAATGTCACTAAAAATACCATCACAGTATCTGCCATGGTCATGATCGACCGGATATATTTAAAAAGATCAAAAATCGTCAGCTTTTTCAGAGGGAACGGCCTGTAAAACGAATAACAGCGGCGCTCAAAAAGTGACTCATTGTCCTTTCCTATCTTTACATACTCGTTTCTGTCCGTATCAAAATACCGGTAGCCGGATATCTTACCGGGAAGCAGTGCCACCGGACTCCCGTCCGTCTTTAAGAATCCTAAAAGCGCCCCAAACGCATCTTTATACCAGCCTTTTGAAAGCTCCACCTGCCTCTTTAATATCCCGGACGGCATAAGCACATAATCAAGTCTTTCCTCTAACGTCTTAAGCTTATCCGGTATCTTCTTAGGTTCAACCTGGTGATATCTGAGGATATCTTCGATGACGTCCTTCTCGATCCCGTCCTGATCTGTGAAAGAAGCCGGCTTTTTACGGCCCGTCACTGCTCCGGCGATCCTTTGAAGAGTCCTGTCATACCCTTCATGATCCCGCTTCTTTCTTAACCTGATCTGATCATCAAACCATCCCATAATTACTCGCTCAATACCAGTTCTTTATAGTACCCGTTTCGGGCATACAGTTCCTCGTGACGTCCCCGCTCAACAACCTCACCGTTCTTTAACACGATAATCTCATCGCAGTCCCTTATAGTGCTTAATCGATGCGCAATTACGATGCAGGTGATACCCCGCTCCCTTATGGCATTTACGACATCGTACTCGGTCTTTGCATCAAGCGCTGAAGTCGCTTCGTCTAAGATAACAATTGTCGGATCCTGTGCAAGAACCCTTGCGATCTCCATCCTCTGCTTCTGGCCTCCCGAGAAATCATTACCACCCTCGATCATTCTGTGTTCGTATCCGTCTTCACGCAAAATGATATCATTATGGATCTGGGCGTCCTTTGCCGCCATGATCACCTCAAAATCTTCAATAGTCTTATCCCACATCCGTATATTAGACGCTATGGTATCCTCAAACATAATAATATCCTGATCGACAACAGCAAGGGATCCTGTAAACACGCTCCTGTCAATCTCCCTGACCGGAAGCCCGTCAAACAAAATCTCTCCCTCCCAGGGCTGATATAGTCCGGATAAAAGCTTTGACAGCGTGGATTTGCCGCAGCCGCTCTCTCCCACGAAAGCCACCCGGCTCCCGGGGGTGAGCTTAAGGCTGAATTCCTTTATAAGCGGCGCATCTAACCTTGAATACCCAAAGGTAACCCCCCGCATCTCCACATTTCCCTTTAACTTCTTATAGCTTGCCTCTTTGGGATTCACATTTTGTCTGAGGGCGCTGTTCTCATCGCTCTCATACTCCATGACATCCTCTATGCGCTCCATGTCGGTTCTCAACTCCTGAAGCATCTGTCCTGAGGATATAAAGCTCTGGGCCGGCGCTGTAAATGAACCTAAGAACCCCTGGAAGGCCGTGATCATACCTATTGTAAAGCTGCCCTCCATGGTCAGATAAACACCGATCATTAAGATCAGCGTATTCATAAGGGAGGAAACTAAGCCCGGAACGTTGCCGAGAGTCTGATCGAGTTTGATAAACCTGACCTTCGAGGTATTAACTCCCGCCTGAAAGCCTGCCCATCTGCCGAAATACCCTTCCTCAGCACCTGAAGCCTTAATAGTCTCGATCATTTCTATACCGGCAGTAGTACAGCTTGAAAGCTTTCCGGCATCACGCATCCTGGCGCGGGACAGGTTCACGCGCTTTTTTGATATGATGTTTGCAACGACCATATTTATCACGATGGAGGTTATTCCCACAAGCGTCAGCAATACGCTGTTTTTCAGCATCACAACAAGGTAGAATACCATCATGAACGCATTCAGAAAAAGAGGTGCAAAGGTATAGATCAAAGAATGGGATATGCTTGCGTTTCCCGCCCGCCTGCTCAGTATATCTCCCGCATATCGCTGTGAAAAGAAATCCATCGGAAGATTCAGCACCTTCCACATATAGGAAGCAGAGCCATAAACAGACATCCTGCCATCGATCTTTCTGGAATAAATGGCCTGTATCAGCTGAGTAATTATCTTGATCATCCCGAAGACAGAAAGCAGCACAATAAACGGAAAGCACCAGGACGGATCCTTTCCTGTCAGCAGCCTGTCCATGAAGATCCTTGAGAAAACCGGGTCGATGATCCCGGTCAGCGAAGCAATGATATTTGTCATGACCACAAAGGCGATGGCAATACCGCAGCCCGCAAGCCTCTTCCTTGCAAATTCCACCGTCGACTTTTTCTGCCCGTCAGGATGAAATGCTTCAGAGGGCGAAAACTGCATGCAAAGACCTGTGAATTTTTCGTCAAATTCCTCCATCGAAACGGCATAGGTTCCCCTTGCCGGATCGTTTAAATATACCTTATCCTTTTTGAAGCCATTGACAACGACGAAATGATTGAATTCCCAATGGGCAATGCAGGGGAAGGTGCCGTTGTCCCTCAGATAGTCCGGCTCAAAGCGATAGCCCTTCGCTGTGAGGCCGTAATTCCTTGCAGCTAACAGAATGCTCCGGCCGTTGGACCCGTCCCTTGAGACACCACAATCACGCCTCACCTGCTCAAGCGGCACCCACTTCTTATAATAAGCAAGTACCATGGCTAACGAGGCGGCTCCGCATTCCAGTGCTTCCATCTGCATTATGAAAGGAACTTTGGCTACTCCCTTTTGTACCGGTTTTACCGTCCTGTCACTATTTCTCATTGCTTCCGAATAAAAAAGACAGCGGGCTGATTTTCTCTGTTACAAGGCTCACCGGATAAGTTCCATCGGCAAATGTTCCGTCAATATCAAGCTCATACACCCATTCTCCTGGCTGCATATCGCCCACATACAGCGCATAGGCGTCCGTTGTTTCCCATACTGTCTCCGGCTTGTCACTCCTTAACGAAGCTCCGTATTTTTCACCGTCTATCTTTGCTTCCATATTATCCGAAAAACGATCGCCGTATTCTTTTTTCACGAGACAGACCATCTTACCTTCTCTGGATATCCCCACGCCGGGAACCGTGGAATCAATATGTCCGAAAATACCAAAGATGCAGGCTCCTGCCAGTATCACCACTACCGCGGCGAGAACAAACCACACGCCGGGATCAGAAAGCTTTACATAGTCATTCAGCTGATCCGGAGAAGATATCCTCTCTATCGATTTGTCTCTGAATACCGTTTCATTGGCCATTGTCATTCTCCGTCACACTGATTCCCTGTCAGGCACAGACAGGTTCTGTGCCATGATAATATATCCCCGATTTAATGCACAATATATCAGTTAAGTGTATCATAACTGAAATCTTCAATCAGTATATCCTGTTTATTCGGTTATTTTGGGAGGCTATTCGGTAATCACACATTGAAGTGGCCAGGCACTCGAGCAGAAGAACCTGTGTGTGCTCATGCCGGTAAGACACCCTCTTCACGGTTTAATCGCACAAAAAAGAGAGGAAATAACATAGCCTCTCTTACGGAAATCCGGCATTTGCAGAATACATATCCAGACAAGCCATAATACCGGTCTTTTCCGGTATCGGCTCTTAATTGAATGCTATTTCATTCCTCCGCCAGTCAGCTGCACTACCGTACCCAGAATTCCGATAACGACAAATCCGATTCCAATTAACAGAAGTCCGCCTGAGGGATCAAGAAATTCCTCGGGATTTTCCGGATTGATCCTTAGATTCCGATGATGGCCTACAGCCACATGCCTGCTGGAATAGCTGTTTGCCTTAAGCTCTATCCTTCTGCCGTCATATTCTATCTCCCAGGTGGGATTATAGGTCGTCTGTCTCCCACCGCCCGAGTTCCCGGATCGTCTGCTGTCAACGGCGATGCATTCCGCCCTTACTGTTACTGAGCATCTCTTCCGTTTCAGTACATCGAAAACAATAATTCCGATCCCAACCACAGCAAATATAATTGTTATAACAATGCCTGTCATCTGTACCTCCTCTCTCTTCACGGCTTATATATCATGTCGCCATTCTTCCGGCATGAACCTTTACTGTTCCTGTTCTTCCTTTTTCTTTTTCTCCGCATCTTCCTTATCTTTTCTAATCATGCGCAAAGAAACAACGATAATGCCTCCGATCATCACAGCCAGCCATGAATGTTCAAATGTGTCAATATATCCCCAGATAAGCATGACAACTATTGATGTCATAGAGATGATCGTGCTTAAAGTATTAGTTGAGATGTCCTTCATATCGTGTATCCTTTCCTTTTTCAGTCTCTCCCCTGCAGATAACCGTCCGGCCTTCTAGTCCTCGATCTGGCTTACGACCCTCCTGACCTTTAACAGTGCCTCTGTATATTCAAATTCCCTGATATCCTCTTTAGCGTTTTTCAATACGTTTATAAGCGTAAATCTGAAAGGATACCGCATCAGCTCATCTACCAGCGGAAGCGCCGTTTCATCATCGAAATCCTCGATCGCATCGATCAGCATAGCTCCAACCTTTTCTGCTTCCCCGGCTGAAATCTCAGACTTCGGATGCACCTCTTCCATCTGGCCGTAAGGTTCAAGGGCTCTTACAACGCATTCCAGGCTTTCTAACAGCTCATCCTTATGCAAAGCCATCTCCCCGTATGAACCGGCCTTGCCTGAAAGTTCCATCTGCTCTGCTATGCCTGCAAGATGATCCGCCCCGATAGTGCGGGCATTGCTTTTTAATGCATGTACCAGGATGGTAAGCTCTTCATACTGCCCTGCTTCGGCTTCCTCTTTTATGGATTCGATGGTCTTTCCGGAACGTCTGTGGAACCTTTGGAGAGCCGCCAGATATTTTTCGCTGTTACCCGTATAGGTAAAACCTTCCTCTATATTAAAGCCCTTCTCCCTGAGATCCTCATATTTAATCTCATCAACCACTTATGCTTCCTCCTGCCCAAACGCCCAATCCTTATAGATGGTTGTCCATCTCTTTGATGACATTATCCCGGTAGATTAATACCGTTTATCCATGATGTCGTGTTTACAAAAGCACATTTGAAATGCTTAATATATTAATATATACCTTAGCGCAGGACTTTTGCGTGGTTTTGCGTATTCTGCTGTTTTTCATGTCTAATCGGTAAGGAGTTATTACGAGGCCTTATATAATTCCTGATCTGTCCATCCGCATCTTCTTATCCCTCGTTCGGGATCGGCTCGAGACTGTAGAACCCGTCTTCATTATGAATAAGCTGGACTCTGTCTCCGATATGGAGAATCTCTTCATAGGGCCATGTCGCTATATAGGCTTTTCCGTTGTCAGCGTCCACTGAATAATCCGTCCCGCCTCCGTTTGATACGGAGTCCGGCCCTGATATCACGGTTGCCTCGCAGACAAAACCATACGGATCTGCATCCGCTGTTCCACCGGTAGCCTGTGCCATAACTTCATCCTTTAATTCCATATTTATTTCCGCCATACCGTTTTCCTCCTCTGTTGAAAGGGGCTTTTGCCCCTGAAACATCTGTCATACCCTCTTCAGAGTCGAGAGCTCCTCTCTATTCCCGAATATGTCCGAAGATATCCGGCCTGCATTTTATAATGTCCGAATCTCCTGTGTCAGGAAACATCCGAAATCAGTTTTATCAGCTAACATTTCAGTATCTGAATTAATCCTTACTTCATGAGCACGACCTTTTCTATTGCCCAGCCGTCGCCAACCTGGTTCATATAAACCTCTGTGCCGGGTGCCAGAAAATCATCGCCATGATAGTAGCAGATGAAAATTTCATCGTTATCGCCTTTAACATTGTAATGATTCGCATAATGCTCCGTGGAAAGCTTGTCCACCACGAACCCCATCATGTCATAGCCCGGAAATTCTCCTGCGCCTCCTGTTGCCTGTGCCATTGCTTCATCTGTCATTATCCTGTTTTCCGCCATTTTATTATCCTCCTTTAGTTAACTTACGGTTTCTCTTTCATAACCTCTGAACTGCACCGATCTGCGCAGCAGATCGGGTGCTTAGGTGCAGACTTTAGTTTGCACCGGTCCGGCCTGATTTTCAGGGCGGATCATTTCGTTTAAAGTTTTTACCTTTGCCTTATTATACGATTGCCTGATTTATTATGGCAGTGGTTGTGCGTATCCGGTCGTTTTTCATGTCTATCCGGTAAAAATCCGGAAAATAATCTGAAAACACCTGGAATGCATTCATAATGTCAAATTTGAAAAAAAGGCGCTTATATGTTATGGTTAGAAGCATAGTTCCAATACCGTTCGCCGGCTAAGGCTGCCGGCAGTCTTATAATATTTTGAATAATAGTTGATATGATAGAAAAAGTAGGCAATGTAGTACTTAATTTAAAATATTATGACGGAGAAGATCATTATTCCGAAGGCGTTCATGAGGATATCCTCCTGGATTATGTAAAAAAATATAAGGAAGATGAATATGACGGCATAATTCTCGGTTCCCGTCTCTGGTCTGTCATGTATCATTTAAGCCATGCCAGGGAAAATATCGTAAGCTTTCTTCCCGTTGATAAAAGCATGAAGGTTCTTGAGATAGGAGCGGGCTGCGGAGCGGTAACAGGCGCCCTCTCAAGAGCCGCGGGCAGCGTTACCTGTATAGACCTGAGTAAAAAGAGAAGCCTCGTAAACGCCTGGAGACATCGCGATCTTTGCAACATCGAGATAATTGTCGGAAATTTCTGTGACATTGAGCCTGAACTTTCCGATAAATATGATGTCATCACCCTTATAGGAGTATTGGAATATGCCCAGAGCTATGTAGGCAGCCCGGACCCTTTCCGTGAAATGCTCAGCCGTGCGGCTTCACATCTTTCCGATAACGGATGCCTTGTTATCGCCATCGAAAACAAATACGGTCTGAAATACTTTGCCGGCTGTAAGGAGGATCATTCAGACAGCTTTTTTGAGGGAATAGAAGGATACCATACTTTTAAGGATGCTAAAACCTTCTCCAGACAAGGGCTTAAGAAGCTTATTGAAAGCGCTTCCCTTAAACCTTTCTTCTATTATCCTTATCCGGACTATAAGCTTCCTCATGTTGTCTTTTCCGATCACAGGCTTCCTGAGATCCATGAACTTAACAGAAATCTGAATAATTTTGATATGGACAGATTAGTTGTCTTTGACGAGGGAAAGGTATTCGACGAACTTATAAATGACGGATTATTTGCCGAATTCTCCAATTCCTTCCTTGTAACCGCAACCAAAGCCTCTTTATCTGCAGACAATGAAGAAGATGTATTTAGTTCAGACCGTCCGATATATGCGAAATTTTCTGATGAAAGGAACTCTCTCCACAGGATCGCTACTGTCATCTACGAAGAACCGGCTATTTCTCAGCCAAATAGAGGCGTAAAGAAGCTTTCTATTTCAGAGGGTTCAAAACAGCATATAGAAAATCTTTACAATATATACAGAGAACTTGACAGGCTATATAAGGACAGCCCGCTTAGCCCCAATGTATGCGAGTTGAAGAGCGGATGCGCTGAATTCCAGTATATAACCGGAACGACCCTGGAGGAATATCTGGATTCTCTGGAGGCTTTGGGAAATTATCCTGAAATGCTTTCCGTGATCAGCAGATATTGTGAGATCCTGCGCTCTTTAGCGACTTCCGACTTTGATAAAAGCAAAGAGTTTATCAGCATCTTTTCTGATATTTATTCAGGCTCCGATAAGGCCATGTTTCCTTCAAATATAGACCTTATATTCTCAAACATCCTCTTCAACCCCGATGATAAGAATATATTAAGCCCTGAAGCAGCCTCCGGGAATTCCGGAATAAGCCACGGATATCTGAACGTTTTGGATTACGAGTGGACTTTTAATATAACAGTGCCCGTTTCCTTTATAATATACAGAGCCCTGTTTTACTATCAAAAAGGAAGGGAGAACGGCGGATTCTCTGATTATCTGCATAAATGTAACATTGATATCTATGAAAAGTTCGGCATTTCAGGAGCGGAACGAGATCGTATCTTCCCTGAAATGGAACAGAGCTTCCAGCTTTATCTGAAGAAAGGAACCACCTCCTTTGAGCTCCTGCACGAAATAATGCCGGTTTCCACGATAGATCTTAAGGATCTTGTTGGTGACAGAATGTCAAAGTCCAACCTGAAAAATCCCCAGGTCTATTACAGTCCCGGTGGGCCTGAGGGATTTCAGCCTTCAAATTATATCAATGTATTGGGAGAATACAGTGATAAGGATAAGTCCATATCCTTAAATATTGAACTTGGGCCTGACGTAAAAGGTTTAAGGATCGACCCTGCGGAATTTCCATGCTTCGTATCTCTGATCTCGCTAAACATAGCCGGAGGTGAAGAAAGCTGTAATTTTACCATTTCTTCCAACGGAGATGCGCTCTCAGACAAAACCTGGTTTTTCGGGACGGACGATCCCCAGCTCCTGCTTCTTGATCTTTCCGGAGAAGTCAAAACTGTAAGCATTCGCTATAGAGTTGAAGAATTATCTTCATCCGCTACAGGCGATATGTACTCCTTTATGGAATCCGTCAGGCAGAGAGAGGCCGCTTTGGCGGCTTCCAAAGATTCCGGAGGGCTCCGTTTGAAGCTTTCCGCTGTCAGTAAGCTCTTTAAGAACAGCTGAGCTTTCATTACGCCTGCAGGTGTTACGGCTGATTCTCCAAATCGTCCGGATCATTACCGGAAATCTTATTAAATGAATCACATGCTGTCAGGAACATGGCGCATACAGCCTGTTTAAGAGCCATAAGCGGACATTATGATCAGAAAAACCGGGCTTTTGCCCTGACATCATTATATTATCGATATGACCATATTTAAAAAGAGAAAATTCAGAAAAGAATACAGGGCCGAGCTTTTAAAGCAGACAGATCCGTATCAGTACTATATACAGAATATGGAGTCCCGCCATACTGGAGATAAAAAAAATCCCCCAAAAAAGGATCCCGAACTCAGCGATCGTTTCGAAGGATTATCTGTTTTTCCTCTTCAAAATTATTATGTATTTATAAAAGAAGACTGCACGGTTGAGTGGGGTCTCGTTTCCGATACACTTCAAAACAGAGAAGACGATCTCGTATACTTTGACCACGATTATCTCACAGCGGGAAAACGCCATACTCCGTTTTTTAAACCGGAATGGTCATTTGATACCTTCATGAGCGTTTGCTATATAGAGGAAATCTTTGCGATAAATAAGGATTTTTTCGAGGATGAAAAAATCCTTAAGCATTTCAGGCGTGACAACAGTCTTTACGAATTCCTTTTTCATCTTGTAACGTCCCGGATAAATATCTCACATATAAGCGAGATAGCCTGCCATGTCCCCTCCGATTATTCCGATGACGAAGATGTATACAGCGAATATGTAAAGGAGCATGGTTCCTTCTCCTCGACACGGATAAGAAATATCATCCATAAGGAAGCGTCTTATGCTGCTGACTATGAACGATTTTCCGTTACCGTCATCATTCCCACCAAAGACCATAGCGAAATACTGTCCCAATGCCTTAATAGCATTATTATTAAATCTAATTTTAATAAATTGTTGCTTGAGGTGATCATAGTTGATAATGGGAGTTCTTTGGATGAAAAACTTAAGATAACATCTGTTATAGATAACATACGTTCCCGGTTCGAAGTCCCCGGCAGGGACAATACCGGCTTTTCGATAAAATATATTTACGAACCGATGGATTTCAATTTCTCGTTCATGTGCGATCTCGGTGCCAGGATGGCCAGGCATGATTTTCTGCTTTTCCTGAACAATGACATAGAGCTTAAGGACGAGTTCTCTATTGAAAAGCTTTGCCGATATGCAGCAATGCCTGACGCAGGTGCTGTCGGCTGCAAGCTTTATTATCCGGATTCAACGCTTTTGCAGCACGTCGGGATCACAGACCTCGACTGCGGTCCGAGCCACAAGCTCTCCGGACATGATGATAAAGAAGTTTTTTACTTTGGCGTCAATCGTTTTAACAGAAATGTTCTCGCTGTTACGGGAGCATGCCTGATGATGCGGAAAGAAAAATACTTTAATATCGGTGGTTTTAATGTTAAAATGAAAGTCAGTTATAATGATGTGGATCTTTGTCTTAAATGCCTTAAAAAGGGCTACCGGAATATCCTTATCAACGAAACCGTAATGTATCATCATGAATCCCTGATGCGGGGACGGGACGATCAGAACGATGAGCGTTTCGAAAGACTTGCGACGGAAAGAGAACTGTTATACAGGTCAAACGAATGGCTGAAACGGGATGGGGATCCATATTACAGCAGAAAGCTTATTTCAGACACACTGGATTACAGGATAAATGTGATGCCTGACTATGAGAGGCGCTTCGTTCAAAGTGAGATAAGAGAGCTTAAGCCTTACGAGGTCAAACGCTACAGAAATAAAGCCCTTAAGTTAAAAAAGCCCTTCAGGCATATTAAATTCAGCATTGATAATGTCGCCTTCGAAAGGGGAATGACCGGAACAAACGGCGATAAATATCTGATAGACGGCTGGCTGATAAATGATGCCCGTGATAACTCCTGCTTTGAGAGGCTCCTGATCCTTATTTCGGATCATGATGATACCGGCTTCGAAGCAGAGCTTCTCCCGAAATACAGAACCGACGTTAAAAAAGTACATAAAAAAGCAAAAAATGCGGACCTTGCCGGATTTGTCTGTAAATTTCCGGCAGCCCTCTTAAATAAAAAGGAGAATTATCAGGCCTTACTCCTTCTCAGAAAAAAAGGAAAGAAACATGGAAGAATCGCAGTCGCAGCTGACAGAATACTACAAGGGGATGTATGAGCAGGAGCTTAAAAAGAATGAGGAGCTCACTGAAAAAATAGTAAGTCTCGAGGCATTAAACGCCGACCTGAACTATAAGCTTGATAAAGTAAGAAAAAGCAAGCTCTGGAAAGCCACCTATCCGGCAAGGCTGTTATGGAGCCACACAAAAAATCTGTTTACCCGAATAAAGAGCTATGGAACCCTGAAAAACATCCTTGCAAAGATAAAAAGCAAGCAGATAGAGAGAAAGGCCTATAAGAGCTACGGAACCCTCAGCATGCCTTCTGAACAGGAACGCAAGGAGCAGAGCGGGTATAATTTCGGAAGGGATATAAAATTCAGCATTTTAGTGCCGCTTTACAACACTTCCGAGCATTATCTGCGTGAAATGATAGATTCGGTCCTTGATCAGACCTATGGTAATTTCGAGCTCTGCCTGGCAGACGGTTCGGACAGCGATCATTCTTACGTAGGGGATATCTGCCTTGAGTATGCCGGAAAAGACAAGCGGATCAGGTATAAAAAGCTTGAGAAGAATGAAGGGATCTCGGGCAACACCAATGAATGCCGTAAGATGGCGACCGGTGATTACATAGGGCTTTTTGACCACGACGACATCCTTCATCCCTGTGCTTTGTTTGAATATATGAAGGTCATATGCGAAAAGGATGCGGACTATATATACTGTGATGAAGCCACCTTTAAGGACGGAGGAGAAAAAAGGTCAAACGCTGTAAAGTTTGCCGCCATCGATAACATGGTGACCCTTCATTTTAAACCGGATTTTGCCATCGATAACTTAAGGGCGAATAATTATATCTGTCATTTTTCGGTCTTTTCGAAGGATCTCATAGGGGAAGCCGGTCTTTTCAGAAGCCAGTATGACGGCAGTCAGGATCACGATATGATCTTAAGACTTACCGCAAAAGCGAAAAACATCGTTCATGTCCCAAAGATCTTATACTACTGGAGAAGCCACGCAGGGAGCGTTGCAAGCGATATAAACGCCAAGACCTACGCGATAGATTCGGCCAAAAGAGCCGTAGCCGCTCACCTTAAATCATGCGGCTTCAGGGATTTCAGGATAGAAAGCTCCAGAGCTTTTCAGACTATCTTCCGGATAAGGTACAGGCTTTTAGAAAAACCTCTTGTTTCAATAATCATACCTAACAGGGATCATCTGACGGATCTTAAAAGATGCATTGACTCGATACTCGAAAAGACTTCCTATGAAAATTATGAGCTTATCATAGTCGAGAACAACAGCAAAGATCCGGAATTATTCGATTATTACACAAACCTTAAGAAGCTCCCCAACGTAAAAGTGGTTTATTATGAGGGAGAATTCAATTATTCCAGGATAAACAATCTCGGAGAGCATGAAGCCTCCGGCAAGTACTTGGTGCTTCTGAACAATGACACAGAGATCGTAACGAGAAACTGGCTCGAAGAGCTTTTAATGTATGCCCAGAGAGAGGATGTGGGCGCAGTTGGCTGCATGCTTTATTACGAGGACTATTCCATCCAGCATGCGGGCATTGTCTTAGGCCTTGGAGCCCACAGAACTGCGGGGCATTCCCATTACAGGCTTCCCAAGGATAATCTCGGGTATATGGGGCGTCTGTGTTATGCCCAGAATGTTTCCGCAGTTACCGGAGCATGTCTCATGACAAAGCGAGCCCTTTATGAAGAAGTCGGCGGGCTTAACGAGGATCTTGCCGTAGCCTTGAACGACGTTGACTTCTGCTTAAAGCTCAGAGAAAAAAGGCTTCTTAATGTATTTACCCCTTATGCGGAGCTCTTCCATTATGAATCGCGCTCAAGGGGAAGCGACGTTACGGGTTCGGATGATAAAGCGCTGGCAAATGCGGAAAGATATAACAGGGAATGTGAGTACTTTAAGAAGAAATGGAAAAAGGTCCTTGAAAAAGGAGATCCTTATTTCAATCCGAACTTTTCGCTTGACTACAGCAACTTTGTATTAAAGGGCTCTCCGAAAGGGATGCTTGACTAGAAGGGTTTTGTAAATATTCATAAACTATAAATCGTTTACAAGGAGGATATTTTTATGGGTTATTTGGAACAGTACAACTATTGGCTTAGTGATCCCTACTTTGACGAAACGACCAAAGAAGAGCTCCGCTCCTTAAAAGGAAACGATAAGGAGATCGAAGAACGCTTCTACAAAGAGCTTGAGTTTGGTACAGGCGGCTTAAGGGGCGTGATCGGTGCCGGGACCAACAGGATGAACACCTATACCGTCAGAAAGGCAACTCAGGGGCTTGC
>JAIKXO010000100.1 GCA_024684065.1 Lachnospiraceae bacterium | reverse complement strand
AGACAGACAATGGCTTTCCAGAACCGGCCTTCAATAGAAAGCATGACCCCGGAAAAACCAAAGAGCATGGCGCAATAAGTAAGTATGACCGTATAATCGTAATAGCCTAAAGGCTTCTTTTCCATTTTCAGATTCTCCTTTAGTGGATGGCGGTATTAGTATGATCTCCGATAAACATGATGAAATAATCCGTACACTTTTGACAGCTGTTATTATATAATATTTAAGATGTTCAAACAAGACTTGCAAAACAATCGATACAATTATTATACTTAACCGGTACGAGACCATAACAGGTAAATATATCTGTGCGTTTGACCGGGGAATTCCGATACGTGTCTGCAGGCTTGACAAAAAATATTGTTTTATATAAACTCGGACGCATGGCAGTATATTTTGAATTTGAAAGAGAGGTATTGTATGAGCGCTGAAAATTCAAACGGGAAAAACGGAGGACCGCGTACGGCTTTAAATATCAGGTATATGACTGTTACCGCGATGCTTTCCGCTTTGGCCTTTATACTTATGTTTTTTGATTTTAATATCCCGCTTATGCCTTCCTTTATAAAGATGGATATCTCGGAGCTTCCCGCTCTTATAGGAGCGTTTGCCATGGGACCATTGTATGGGGTTGCGATATGCCTGATCAAAAACCTGCTTCATCTATTTGTTTCGCAGACCGGGGGAGTAGGGGAGTTGTCAAATTTTATTCTGGGAGCTTCGTTTGTATGCACTGCGGGATTGATCTATTCAAAGAGAAAGAGTAAAAGTACCGCGGTCATCGGTTCTTTCATCGGAGCTCTTGTAATGGCAGTGATCAGTGTGCCGTCCAATTATTATATAGTATATCCGGCATATACCAGGTTTATGCCGATAGATGCTATCCTTTCCATGTATCAGGCTATAAATCCCAGGGCTGATTCTCTTCTTAAATGCCTTCTTATGTTTAATGCGCCATTTACCTTCGTGAAGGGCATGGTAAGCGTGCTTATCACACTTCTTATCTATAAACGTATTTCCCCTATCATAAAAGGGACCCGGACACAATCTTAAAATTGTATCTCATGGGAAGATATGGTATTATTATATGATAGGTATCATGCGGTAATGATCCGGTCTGAAAAACAGACCGGACTTATTCGACATTTGCTAAAGCAAATGCCGAATTGATACGGCATAAACTGAAGTTTATGTCTAAGTACACGATCTGCTTTGAAAACCGATGCAGTGCGGTTACCGTTGTAAATCTGTCTTTCGGGGGCGTATTGGGATGAGTGTGGAATTTGATGTCAATATGACAGTTTCCAAATTATATGATTATATGCTTTACCAGATTTTTACGAGTTTTTCCGGAATCCTTGGCGAATTGGTCGGCTTTCTGCTGATAGTCGGTTTTTTTCTTTCCTATAAGGTTATTTACCTGATAGCCGGCGTGGTCATAGTTTTTTATCTCCCCGTTGCCTTGTACATGCAGGCAAAGAAGCAGATGCTGTCGCCCGCATTCAATCAGCCCCAGCATTACAGGCTTTCCGACGAAGGCATAGAGATAACTGTCTGCGAGCAATCCGATTCGGCTCCCTGGGAGGCTGTGGCTAAGGTTGTATCCACCAGGAAAAATATAATTCTTTATACAAATAAGATCCGTGCAAGCCTGTTTCCTTTAGAAGATCTGGGCGACCTGAAGCTTTCCGTGGTACAGATGATCTCTTCCCATGTAGATCCTAAAAAGGTAAACATCAAGCTATGATGACAGAAGATAATGAAAAGTCTCAGGCAGTTATCCCCGCAGCTGCGTTCAGGCCTCTGGAAAAGGAAACCAATAAAAGCCTTGAGACTGCTGAATTTGCGAAGGAACTTGGCAGCCGGGCCGTAAAAGGCGGTGTATATGCTCTTATCGGAGATCTCGGCGCGGGAAAGACGGTGTTTGCGCAGGGCTTTGCACAGGGTCTTGGTATAAGCGAATATGTAAACAGCCCGACGTTTACCATACTGAGTATCTATGAAGACGGAAGGCTTCCTTTATACCATTTTGATGTATACAGGCTTGAGGATCCTGATGAGTTAGAGGAAACCGGATTTTGGGAGTATATCTTTGGTGAGGGGGTATCCCTTGTGGAATGGGCCGATATGGTATATGAGCTTCTGCCCGAAGATACGGTGGTGATCAGGATAGAGAAAGATCTAAAAAAGGGAACGGATTACAGACGGATAAGGGTGTTCAGGAAATCAGATGAAGATACTTGCGGTTGAATCCTCAGGGCTTGTGGCAAGCGCCGCGATCATAGAGGATTCTGTCATGACAGCCGAATATACGGTCAATCATAAAAAGACACATTCGCAGACCCTGCTTCCGATGATAGCGGAGATCTGCAGGATGACAGAGCTTGATCTGTCTTCTGTAGATGCGATCGCCGTTTCAAAAGGGCCCGGCTCGTTTACGGGGCTCAGAATAGGCTCTGCGACCGTAAAGGGACTTGCCTTTGCCCTGAATAAGCCGGTTATACCGGTTCCGACCGTAGATGCGCTGGCAATGAATGCCTGGGGTTATGAGGGGATCGTGTGTCCTGTAATGGACGCGAGAAGAGACCAGGTTTATACGGGTATCTATGCTTTTAATGAAAAGTATGGTTTTATTGAGGAGTACGGGGAGCTTAAGGTAATAATGCCCCAGTGTCCGTTAGGAATAGACGAGCTGATAAAAAAGCTTACTTTAACCGGTTGTGATCAAAAGATACTGTTTCTTGGAGATGGTGTTCCTGTGTATGAAGAGGCGATCCGAAGCAGGCTTGATCAGCCGTTTCAGATAGCCCCTCCCTTTATGCAGAGACAGCGTGCCGCAGCTTTGGGAGCCCTTGCCGCCATATATTATAAAATGGGCAGGTATGAGACAGGAAAAGAGCATAGACCTGAATATCTGCGGTTGTCACAGGCGGAGAGGGAGCTGAAGGAATCGTCCCAAAAGGATACGGGGAAGTCACTTTTTGATAATAATAAAGAAGACCTCATTGTGATCAGGCGGATGACTGAAAATGACGCTGACCAGGTCTCAGGGATCGAGGAGGAGACCTTCTCGATGCCGTGGAGAAAAAAAGACTTCCTCGAGATGATAGAAAGAGATAATATGTCCTATCTTGTGATCGAGAAGGATGGGGTGATCATTGGCGGGGCCGGCATAAGGGAGATCGCAGGAGACATAGAGATCACAAATGTTGTTGTTAAAGAAGGTTTCCGGGGAAGGGGCTATGGAAAACGGCTTTTAAGATCGGTGCTTAATGAGGGAAGAAGACTTGGAGGCAGGCAGTTTACCTTAGAAGTCAGAAAGAGTAATGTCAGCGCTATAAAGCTCTACGAGGGCGCGGGCTTTAAAGTTGAAGGGGAACGGAAGGATTTTTATGAAAAGCCCAGAGAGAATGCCCTGATCTTCTGGAAACGGGAATGATCTACCGTGATCATCATTTCATCAGGAGCGATTTTTTATGTTAGATGTATGTTTGCTTGGAACCGGCGGAATGATGCCGCTTCCGTACAGGTGGCTTACATCCCTGATGCTTAGATATAACGGCGCAAGCATTTTGATAGACTGCGGCGAAGGTACGCAGATAGCAATGCGAAAGAAGGGATGGAGCGCTAATCCCATAGATGTTATCTGCTTTACCCATTACCATGCGGACCATATAAGCGGGTTGCCGGGACTTTTATTATCGATGGGCAATGCGGAGCGGTCAAAGCCAGTTACCATGATAGGCCCGAAGGGGCTTAAAAGGGTTGTGGAGGCGCTCAGGGTGATCTGTCCCGAACTGCCTTTCGATATCGTTTATCATGAGCTCAGGGATAATCCGGAGACAGTTGCTTTTGAAGGATTTTGCCTGACCGCGTTTAAGGTAAGTCATAACGTGACCTGCTATGGTTATTCGATGGAAATAAAGAGGGCAGGCAGATTCGATGCAGAGAGGGCAAAAAGCCTTGATATACCGTTAAAGCTGTGGAGCAGGCTGCAAAAAGGGGAGACTATAGATTCGGAGGGAAGAACATATACCCCGGATATGGTTTTAGGGCCTGAGAGAAAGGGCATCAAGCTTACCTACTGTACGGATACCAGGCCGGTCGATTCCATAGTGCAAAACGCAGCAGGTTCGGATCTGTTTATCTGCGAAGGGATGTATGGCGAACCGGATTCGGAGGATAAGGCAAAAGAACATAAGCACATGACCTTTTATGAAGCGGCGGACCTTGCAAAAAGGGCGGAGGTAAAGGAGCTCTGGCTTACTCATTATTCACCCTCCCTTGCCTATCCGAAGAATTACGAAAACGATGCAAGAAGGATATTCGGTAATACTATAGCGGCTAAGGACGGAAGATCCGTAACATTAAAGTTTACAGAGGAATAAGATCATGCAGACAGGTTTTGCTTAATAAGCCTGTTATTTCCGAAAATGCAGAGCGCTCTTTTCGGATCCTGAATATTTATACAAAAGTATTATTGTAAGGATAGTAATCATTATGGTAAAAGCCGGGAGCACCAATGTGAAAAAGATAATCATACTGGGTGTTCTTTGTGCGCTCATTGTCGGGGCTTTTGCCCTTCTGGCAAACAGACGTCCGAAGAATATAGATGACGGTGTTAAGATGAGCGTGGTCGAGCAGCTTTTGTCAAGAAATCTGAACACTTCATATCCTCCGACTCCAAAGGAGGTAGTGAAGCTGTACAGCGAATATACGCGGTGCTTTTACGGGGAGACCTACACCGAGGATGAACTTGACGAGCTTGCGCTGAAGTCAAGGGAGCTTTTGGATTATGAGCTTGTGCAGAACCAGACTGACGAACAGTTCCTTCAGTCTTTAAAACAGGATATTGAAAGATATAAGGCGGAAGGCAGGTCAATATCAAGTTATTCCATAGCTTCTGCCGCCGATGTGGAGTACGACAGCTTTGATGGATATGAATGGGCAAGGCTGAGCTGTTATTATTCCATGAAGATAGGTACAACGATAGTTCCCGTGCATGAGAAGTATCTTTTGAGAAAGGACTTTGAAGGGCACTGGAGGATAGTCGGCTGGGATCTCGTTTCGGAGGATGACCAGGGTGATCAGGGATAAAGACGATATTATTGTTTTGGGGGTAGAGACCTCCTGTGATGAAACTGCCGCGTCGGTAGTGAAAAACGGAAGGGAAGTACTCTCAAATGTAATATATTCACAGATAGATTTTCATACCATATACGGGGGAGTGGTCCCGGAAATAGCATCGAGAAAACATATAGAAAAAATAAGTCAGGTTACTGAAAAAGCCCTGCTTGATGCTGATGTGGGGCTTAAGGATATTGATGCTGTCGCGGTGACTTATGGTCCGGGACTTGTCGGAGCCCTGCTTGTCGGAGTTTCTTTTGCCAAATCGCTTTCCTTTGCTTCAGGTCTTCCCCTTGTCGGAGTCCATCACATAGAAGGTCATATTTGCGCAAATTATTTGGAGCATAAAGAGCTTGAACCTCCGTTTATGTCACTTGTTGTTTCCGGGGGACATACCCATCTTGTCAATGTCTCGGATTATGGATCATATGAGGTGCTTGGGCGGACCAGGGACGATGCCGCGGGAGAAGCGTTTGACAAGGCGGCGAGAGCTTTGGGACTGGGTTACCCGGGCGGTCCCAAGATAGATATGAAGGCAAGGGAAGGGGATCCGTGCGCGGTTTTCTTCCCGAGAGCGAAGGTTTCGGATTCGATATATGATTTCAGTTTTTCAGGGCTTAAATCAGCCGTATTGAACTATCTGAACAGTGCTGAGATGAAGGGGGAAGAGATCTCCGTGCCGGATGTGGCGGCATCATTCCAGAAAGCAGTCGTGGATGTGCTTGTAGAACATTCGATCGCGGCATCAAAAGAAAGGAATGAGAAGAAGCTGGCTTTAGCGGGAGGCGTTGCTTCAAACTCCGCATTGCGTACCTCAATGAAGGAGGCATGCGACAGGGAAGGAATAGAATTTTACTGTCCTTCACCGGTATACTGCACCGATAATGCCGCTATGATCGCCTGTTCCGGATATTACAGTTATTTAAGGGGAGTACGTTCCGGATTTGATCTTAATGCCGTGCCGAATCTCAGGCTTGGAGGTTAAGCTTGTCAGCCGGCTGCAGATTATCTGCGGATTGATCCATAAATTCTTTTTTCAAAAGAAAATGATCCGTTCTGTAAACAGCCCGGACTTATTCGATATTTGCTAAAGAAAATGCCGAATTGGAACGGCATAAGCTTCGTTTATGCCTGAGCACGCGATTTGCTGTGCAGATCGGTGCAGTGAGGATACGTATGGACAGGATAGCGGTTTTGATCCCATGTTTCAATGAAAGCAAAACAGTATATAAGGTGGTCTCTGATTTTAAGACGGCGCTTCCGGAGGCGAAGATCTATGTCTATGACAATAATTCCACTGACGGTACCGGAGAGCTTGCAAAGGAAGCAGGGGCGATAGTCAGGCATGAATACCAGCAGGGTAAGGGGAACGTTATAAGGAGGATGTTCTCCGAGATAGATGCGCAGTGCTATATCATGGTTGACGGTGACGATACCTATCCTGCGGGGAACGCTTCCGAAATGGCGGATCTGGTGCTTGAAAAGAAGGCCGATATGGTTGTGGGAGACCGGCTTTCATCAACATATTACTCCGAGAATAAAAGAGCTTTTCATAATTTCGGGAATGCTTTAGTAAAAAAGCTCATCAATATCCTGTTTGACACGGATATTAAGGATATCATGACGGGATAC
Source organism: Lachnospiraceae bacterium (assembly GCA_024684065.1). The sequence continues at coordinate 15,196 of JAIKXO010000100.1, read as the reverse complement.
CGTGCTTTCAGCTACAGGTTTGTAAAGACCTTTCCTGTTCTGTCAAGAAGTTTTGAGATCGAGACCGAAATGACCATTCATGCGGTCGATAAGAATATGCATATAGAAAACATCGTTATTGATTACCGGGACAGGCCGTCAGGGAGTGAATCAAAGCTTAACACATTTTCTGATGGCTTTAAGGTGATAAGGACCATATTAAGGCTCATGCGGACTTATCGTCCCATGGAATATTTCGGAGCCATATCGGCAGTCCTTGCCATAATATCGGTCGCGTTTTTTATCCCGATCCTGGTAGAATACTTTGAAACCAGACTGGTTCTAAGATTCCCCACCCTTATCGTATGCGGATTTACATTTTTGGCGGCGCTGCAATCGTTGTTTACGGGCATACAGCTCAATACGATCTATCAGAAAAACCGCCAGGATTTTGAACTGGAACTATACAGAGCGGTTTCGGAAGAGAAAGAAAAGATTTAAGGAATGCCTAAGCACACGATTTGCTTCGCAAATCGGTGCAGTAAGGAGTATATAAAGTTTATGAAATGTGCCGCTGTTGTGCTTGCCGCCGGAAGAGGCAGAAGGATGAATCTTGACACGGCAAAGCAGTTTATACAGATCAATGGTTTTCCCCTCCTTTATTACTCGCTGAAAGCGTTCCAGGAAAGCTTTATTGATGAGATCGTCCTGGTAACTTCAAAAAATGAAACGGACTATTGCAGGGAGGAGATCGTTGATAAATATGGCTTTGATAAAGTATCAGCGATCACTGAAGGGGGAAAGGAAAGGTATCATTCCGTTGCCTGCGGACTTAAGGCGCTGCGACCGGATACAGACTATGTCTTTATTCATGATTCAGCAAGACCCAATATCTCGGAGGAGATCCTGAAACGGACGTTTGACACGGTGGTCAGATACGGAAGCGCAATAGCATCCGTTCCTGTCAAGGATACCGTAAAAACAGCAGATGAGGAAGGGTTTGTCACTGGGACACCCCCCCGTTCGTCCGTTTATATCATCCAGACTCCGCAGGCCTTTGAGTATCAGGCAATAAAAAAAGCATATGAGACTCTTTTGCAGAAAGAGGATGAACTGAATGCTCAGGGGATCCGGATAACAGATGACGCCATGGTGATGGAAAGATTCGGTGAGAAGAGAGTAAAGCTGTGTGAAGGGAGCTATACGAATATCAAGGTGACGACTCCCGAAGATATCGAACTGATAAAACTGTATCTGTGATTGAAAATATAATGGTCCTTTTCGGGCGTAAAGCACGTTTTTTCGTCCGAAGAGGATTTTTGACAGCCGGATAATATGATATGAAGGCTAAAAGTGATATCAGGCGTGGTTTGGTGCTTCGCATGTCCATCACGCTCCCCGATATTCGCAATCCGTGAGGCCCCTTCTCTGCTTTTTGCTCATTTTGCGGCGGGTCATAAAGCCTTTCACCCACTGTCAGGCATGCTTGCCGTGGGTTCAGGCTTTTTTACCCTGATATCATAATATTATTTAAGAAAGGTCCCGAAAAGCCATGTTTTCGGGGCTTTTTTGCGGGATAAATCTCTCTTTCTTCCGAGAGAAACGCTTTATGATCCCCTTAAGTGAGTATATGGTAAAGGACGCGGCACCGGAAGGGTTTTCCCGGCCGGTAGTGCAATAAAGGAATGATCCGTTTGTCAAAATACAAAAACACTATGATATATCAAGTTATAAAAATCAAATGTCAAGATATATAATTATAACTTGATATAAAATTTGAAAAATAACTTGACAAATGACCCGCACCGATGTACAAATATATCGTGACATAGATTGGATCCGTGATCTGCTATGTGATCATTGTTTAGCAAAGGAGAGCCAAATGAAATTTATTGACGTTCATGAGGCGGCCGGAAAATGGAGTATGGCCGAAAGACGTATCACAATGCTGTGCAGGGACGGAAAGATCGGGGGCGCTAAAAAGGAAGGGAAGCTCTGGCTTATTCCCGAGGATGCGAAGCGGCCATATGACGGAAGAACAAAAGAAGCAAGGGGAGGCGGATCAGGTTCCGCCGGGGAGGAGAGAAAAATGGGTAAATATTTCGGTACGGACGGGTTCCGCGGTAAAGCAGGCGTTGTGCTTACAGCTGAACATGCTTTTAAGATCGGACAGTTCCTTGGATGGTATTACAGCAAACAGAGGCCTGCAAAGATCGTTATCGGGAAGGATACAAGGCGGTCCTCGTATATGTTTGAAAATGCGCTCAGCGCAGGCATCACTTCAACGGGAGGGCTCTCATACCTTCTGCATGTAACTACCACGCCCTGTGTAAGCTATATCACAAGGACTGAAGGCTTTGACTGCGGTATTATGATATCTGCAAGCCACAATCCCTTCTATGATAACGGCATAAAGCTTCTGAATGCCGAGGGAGAGAAGATGGAGGATGAAGTCCAGGATATGGTGGAACGTTATATCGACGGCGAGATTTCCGAGGTTACTCCCGCGATCGAGGATAAGATTGGCCAGACGATCGACTTTTATTCGGGAAGAAACAGATATATCGGATATCTTACTTCGATAGCGCCTGTTTCATTTGAAAACCGCAAGGTTGCGCTCGATTGTGCCAACGGAAGCGCCTGGATGATCGGACGTGCCGTATTTGACGCTCTGGGCGCCAAGAACTATGTAATGAATAATACTCCGGATGGGATGAATATCAACGCGAATGCCGGCTCGACACATATCGAGGGGCTTCAGAAATATGTCCGGGAGAATAAGGTTGATGTCGGTTTTGCCTTTGACGGGGATGCGGACAGGTGCCTGGCTGTTGATGAGTACGGTGATGTCGTAAACGGAGATACGATCATGTATATCTGCGCCAAGTATTTTAAGAGCAAGGGAATGCTTCCGAGCAATACCGTGGTAACCACGATAATGAGCAATTTTGGTCTTTACAAGGCGTTTGATAACGCGGGCATCGATTATGAGAAGACCAAGGTCGGCGACAGATATGTTTATGAGAATATGAAGGCTAATAACCATATGATCGGCGGAGAACAGTCCGGACATGTTATATTCAGAAAATATGCCCATACAGGTGACGGTCTTGTGACGGCCATTATGCTTATGACGGTTATGGTAGAGACACAGCTGCCTCTTTCGGTACTTTCATCAGAGGTTAAGATGTATCCTCAGGTGCTGAAGAATGTTGAGGTCGATGATAAGGAATCGACCCTTGAGGATGAGGCCGTTAAGAAGGCTGTTGACGACACCACGGCCTTCCTTGGAAATGACGGGCGGGTGCTGCTTCGGGCTTCAGGAACAGAGCCGGTACTCCGGGTAATGTCAGAGGCTTCAACCTATAAAGATTGCGAAAAATGCGTTGATGAGATAATCGAGGCGATGAAGACTTCGGGCCATCTTATAAGGGTTCGGGGATAATGAAGCTGTAGGATCGTAAAACAGATATGAGGAGGAGTAAAATGAAGCTGACGATTAATGATCTTTATGACCTTTCCCATACTAAAGCTGCAGATTACCTTAAGCAGTTTAAGTATCCATGGGAGGCGTTAGAGGGGATAAAGGAGCTTATCCTTGAAACAGGTGCATCTTTAAGCCCTGATGAATACGACCATCCGCAGGAGGACGTGTGGATTGCCAAGGACGCAAAGCTTTATCCCAATAATTATATTGCGGGCCCCTGTATAATAGGGCATGGAACAGAGGTACGCCCCGGGGCATTTATCAGAGGCTCGGCTCTTGTGGGAGATAACTGTGTTGTCGGTAATTCAACCGAACTTAAGAATGTTATACTTTTTGATAACGTCCAGGTTCCTCATTATAATTATGTCGGAGACTCAATACTCGGATACAGATCCCACCTGGGAGCAGGGTCCAAAACGAGCAATGTCAAGTCCGATAAGAAGCTTGTCGTGATAAAGAACGGTGACGAGCTTATAGAAACGGGGAGAAAGAAGGTAGGCGCTTTAGTTGGCGACAGGGTTGAAGTAGGCTGCAACACCATATTAAATCCCGGGACCGTTATCGGAAGAGACACAAACGTTTATCCCGTATCAAGCGTCAGGGGTGTCGTTCCGGAGAACAGTATATATAAGGATGCGGGGAATATAGTCGCAAAAGAGGATTGACAGAAGCATTAAGGCGAACCGGGTAAAAAAGCCTTTACCGGGACTTTCCGGAGGCAGAAAGGAAAAGCCTGCAGTATAAACAAAGGATCAGGAAGATTTTTATAGAGGAGGAGAGATATGAAGGTGATAGTTGCAGAGACTTACGAAGAAGGAGCAAAGAAGGCGGCAGATATCATTGAGAAGCTTGTGAGGGAAAATCCCGAATGTACTTTGGGGCTTGCAACGGGATCAAGCCCGGTAGGAATGTATAAGGAGCTTTCGAGGAGGTGCAGTGAGGAAGGACTTGATTTTTCGAAGGTTCATTCGGTAAATCTTGATGAATATGTGGGCCTTGAGCCTACACATCCCCAGAGCTACAGATTTTTCATGGATGATAACCTTTTTGACCATATCAATATTGACAAGGCCAATACCTATGTGGCAAAGGGGACGGGAGATGTAGAGGAAAATCTTAAGGAATTCAATGATATCCTTGACAGGACGGATATCGACCTTCAGGTTCTCGGGGTCGGGCCCGACGGACATCTGGGCTTTAATGAGCCGGGAGAATTCCTTTACGAGAAGGCTCATAAGGAAACCCTTGAGGACAGCACCATCGATGCCAATACCAGGTTCTTTGAAAGCCGCGACGAGGTTCCGAGATATGCCGTGACGATGGGTATGGGTTCTATCATGAAGGCGAAAACCCTGCTTATGATAATCAACGGTAACAAGCAGGACGCAGCTAAGAAGCTTCTTATGGATGACAAGATCGATCCAAAGTGCCCTGCGACCTTTATGCGTCTTCACAGGGATGCCATAGTCGTGATCGAGAAGAAGCTCGCAGACGAGATAGGCTATAAAGGCTGATCCAAAAAAGGCAGTTAAAGAGTATTTGCGGAAACGGATTAAATGCATGCATTTAATCCGTTTCGTTTTCGTGGAAATTTTAATTTTATTTAAGAAAATCAGAGCTTTCCCAGCCTGAAGCCGGCAAACCTGAAACCGCAGGTTATGATGAAGGGTATGATATAATATCCCTTTTTGTTTTGTCTGAAGTATGAATATGCCTCTCTGACGTAACGTATCCCCTCCGATTCGGAGGATACGTCGCCGAATACTTCGGGATACGCCTTCTGTGACCTGGCTATGAGCATATTTCGCCTGAACTGATCCATATTTGTAAGATCATGTGAATGGATTACCGATGCATCTGCTTTGTATACAATATCATATCCTGAATCCAGCGCCTTTCTGGCATAGATCATGTCCTCGTTGAAGACGGTTCTGTCAGTAAACCCCCCAAGACGGTTAAAGATTTCCCTGTCATACATCGCGCAGACATTGGAGCAGAAAAAGGCTTTTATTCCAAGGGTTTTGAGGTCTTTCCCGTTCTTTGTCAGGCTTACGGGCGGGTAATTGAATTCTCTTGAAAATCTTTCCGAAAGCGATGCATTCTCTCTCGGAAGCTGTCTTGCGTAGCAGACGGCCGTCTTATCGGATTTAAAGCCTTCTAAAAGCTTTTCAACAAGCAGATTATCCGAAGGAACAGCGTCCTGGGTCATAAAAAGCATGTATTCGGCATTGGAGAAGCCCGCGCCTTCGTTTCTTGTCCCGCCATGATCGAAATCGTCCTTTGAGAGCTCGTGGATCTCAAGACCCGGGTCTTTTAACGGACAGAGATCGGATTCACTTTCCTTTGTATACATGATTATGATCTTCTCGGGCCGGACAGATTGTCTTTTTAACCTGTCAAGAAGCGCCGTAAGCTTGTTATCGGGCTTATATACGGGGATGATCACATCTATGATAGGTTTTTTATTCATTACGGACATATGGCTGCGAAGATATCCAGGGAAATGTCATAGGTTATCGATCTTCATCGGAAGATCAATAAGCATTTTCGTTTACAAAGCCTTTAAATATGGTCATGAACATTATTTTGAAATCAAAGCCCATGGTCCAGTTTTCTATATAGTAAAGATCGTATTCTATCCTTTTTTCTATAGAGGTATCGCCTCTTAATCCGTTAACCTGTGCCCAGCCGGTCAGCCCGGGCCTGACCTGGTGTTTGATATTATAACGGGGGATCTCCTCCTGATATTTCTCCACAAAGGAAGATCGTTCGGGCCTTGGACCGACGAGACTCATTTTTCCGGTAAAAATATTAAAAAACTGGGGAAGCTCATCAAGGCTTGTTCTTCGGAGGAATTTACCCACTTTGGTCACCCTGGGATCGTCTTTGACGGTCCAGATAGTCATTTCATCCTCTTCGGTCTGTTCGATCATGGTCCTGAATTTATACATTTTAAAAGGCTGGTTATGAAGCCCTACCCGCTCTTGTGAATATATCACTGTACCCTTTGAGGTACATCTGATGATGATCGCTATAACAGTCATGAGCGGCGCGCATATCACTATGCCTATCAGTGATCCGATTATATCGACCGCCCTCTTAAACACGGCATTCATCGTGTTGGTAAGAGGCACATGACGGATATTGATGACCGGAAGCCCCTGAATATCCTCGGTATAGGGTTTGTTTGGGATTATGCCGGAGTAATCCGGGATGAACTTGGTGTGAACACCCGATTTTTCACATTTTGCGACGATTTCCTCGAGCCTTCCGTATTCCGAAAGTGAAAGGGTGATAGCGATCTCGTCAAGCTTGTTTTCCGGAAGGATAATGGACAGGTTATCTATCGCTCCAAGAACCTTTACTCCTTTGTACATGGTCCCTCTTGGCATTTTGTCATCAAGGATGCCCCGTACCACATATCCCCATTGAGGGTTTAACCGTATTCTGTTTATGTAAGATTCCGTGGATTTGGAATATCCGACGAGAAGGACATACTTGATATTATAGCCGCGTCTTCTGAAAAACCTGAGAATATATCTGATTATGTTGCGGAAGAAGGTCTCAAGTATGATATTGAACGCCCAGAATATCCATATCATAGAGCGGGAAAAATGAGGCTGGTCGATCATATAAAGCACAACGATGATCGCTAAAGCTCCTATCGTGTTAGCCTTGATGATATTGACAAATTCAGCTTTTCTACCCGAAGCGCGCTTGGAATGATAAAGATTGAACTGGTAATAGAGATACAGATATCCGGGAATAATATAATACAGCGCGCGAAAATAGTATCTGGTCGGAAGACCGATGGAATAGGAGATGAGACCGCTTTTAAACTTGAAATACCACGCCAGGGCGTAAGCCCCGGCGATTATAGCCGCATCCATAACGATATGAAGCCTGTTGAAGATCGCCTGATTATCCTTTATCATAACAAATCTTACCTGTAAAAATCCGGATGATTGCGAGGTTCTATCCGGTTATCCTTCGTATGGTGTTGATCCACAGTTCTTTTTGGATCTTTAAATAGTTCGGGAAACTGCCTTTTTTGAAAACGACTCTTTTATTCTCCCTGCACAGGCAAAAGCCCTTGACAATGCCCTTAAAATAAGCTCTTCCAAATCCCTTTTTTATAAAATACCCAAATTTTATAAGATGCCCTGCCAATAACAAGGGCAGGTTTATAAAAAGCATTATCGGCGGAAGGTTCTTATACAGCAGATATATATTGTTTCTTGCGGCTAAAAAAACCTTAAATTCATTATGTCTTGACCCGGAGGTGCCGCTTCCCGCATGATAAACAATGGCGTCAGGGCAGAAGCGGTTGGAATATCCGTTAATTCTTGCCCTGAATGAGAGATCCACATCCTCCAGATAACAAAAATGTTTTTCGTCGAAATATCCTGTTGCATCAAAAAGCCTGCGTCTGTAGATCGCCGCCCCGGCACAGGATGAGAAGATCGTTGCCTCCTTATCATATTTATGGGAGCTTTGATCCTTTCCGAGGGCAAAAGCCCAGCCTAACGCACAATACAGATCACCGGCGGAATCTATTCTGTCACGGGCGAACATGTTCAGCATTTTCGCCTGATATGAGAACACATTGTTACTATTATCTATTGCTTTATATAAATTTTCAATAAATTTTTTATTAACAATGACATCATTGTTTAACAGAATAATATATTCTGCATCGGATTGCCTGATACCCTCGTTGACAGCCCGGGCAAAGCCGTAATTTTTGTCCAGGCGGATAATGTTATATTCCGGGAACCTGTCTTTCACGATCAGGTCGCTTCCGTCAGTTGAAGCGTTGTCGATAACAAAGACTGAAAAATGTTTAAAGGTCTGTTCTCTCAGGGAGGCGAGGCAGTCTTCCAGGTATTTTCCGCCGTTGTAATTCGGAATAATAACATCTATTATTTTATATCCGTTATTGTTGTGCAGTTCAATCATTTTAAGGCTTTTCAAATAATTAAATCTAAAATTAATAATTTAGATCCGGCGGAATTTTGCAAAAGGATCGTATACATAAATGTATTTTTCCGGAAGGCGGTTTTTATTGAAATCTTTTTTGAGGTCTAAGGAATTACCATCCGACAGCCATTCCATAAGGGCGCTCTTTTTCAGCATGATACAGTTTTTATCCAGCCTGTCGACCCTGTTCTGTATGGATGCCCTGTGCATATATCCGGAAAAATGACTGTTCATCCCTTTGAAACGGGGTTTAAGCTTTCCGGAGTCATCATACATGAAACCGGCATTGTCAACCCTGCCATCCTTAGAAAGCAGCTTTCCTCCGACGGCGCCAACCTCTTCCCTGACCATATTTCCCAAAAGCTCTTCAATGCAGTCGCTTCCGATGGGCTTAACCTTGCTGTCTATCAGCATGATAGCATCAGCAGGAAGGCTTTCAAGCATATCCGCATTATAAAGCGCTAATTCGCCGGGTGTCATGGAAATATATCTCAGATCTGACGGATCGTATCTGACCCTGAAGAAGCCAAGGTGTTCGGTATATAAGACCCTTGCCTTCAGGCCGCATCTTTTGAGATGATCCTCTATAGCCCGTTTTCCTGCCTCATAGGCATATAGCTTGTTATCAGGGCTCAGGGCAGTTGAAACCTCGTGGGCCCGCCAATGGTAAAGGATTTTTGGGATATGACGTATATTCGAAGGATCAAGTTGTTCTATACAGCGGAATATCAGGTCATGATCCTGAGCCCCGTCATATTCCTTAAGGAATCCTCCGGTCTTTTTTATGACCTCCGATGAAACAACAAGGAAATGACAGATATAGTTATTGCTTCTTATAAGGTCTATATCAAATCCGGGTTTTATATGAGTATCAAAATAACGGGAAACATCTTCGTTTATCTTGTCTTCATCCGAATATAACAGATGAGTCCTGTTAAGGGTGATATTTCCGCTTTTATATACTGTATCATTCAGAGCCTTTACAGTTTCATAAAGGGCATCGGGGGTAAGCACGTCATCATGATCGAGAAAACCGATATAATCGCCGTTAGCCATTGAAAGCGCGGCATTGGTATTTCCGGATATACCCTTGTTTTCTCTGAGGCGCTGATACTTTATCTTGCTGCCTATGAGCTGATCATTGTTCCTTCCTATGGTGTCCATGACGACATTCTGTACATTGTCGGATTTGCTGCCGTCAGCTATGCAAAGCTCCCACTCCGTATAAGTCTGCTTAAGTACGGAGCTGAGCATTTGCTTTAGGAAAGCCGTATTTGTTTCATAAGCAGGGACAACGATGCTGATTTTGTATTTGTATGGAAACTCGGTGCATCTTTGCCTGGCCAGTTCATCCTCATCCGGCTTTTGCTTATCATAATCAGATCCGTTCCCTTCGGCCCTTTCCCATTTGAGCTTTTCTATTACCTTATAATATGAAGCCTTGAAGCCGTTACGCTTTAAGTAGCTTACAAAACGTTTCCTGTTTTGATCATTCAGATTTTGTACTAAACCTTCAAGAAGATTCATATTTTGTCCTCCAGGGTCAGGTGCGAGCCGGTTATATCCGGTAAATACTAAAGAAAAGGAAAGATTTATCGGATCATAAAGCATCCATTATCTTTACCGCGTTCAATATAAAACCAAGTACTTTTTTCTTCCTGTCAATATGAAGAGGAAGCATGGATAAAAAAAGGGAGGCTTCGTAAAGTCGGATCAGACTGAAATCATAACCGTATTCCTGAGCCTTGTCAGAAAAGATCTTAATGTATCTTCCATTATCGGAATCTATGGAAAGCTTCAGCCTGTTTTCATCTGACAGGGTTATCTCGAACAGTCCGCTGTTAAAGTAATCATAAGATCCGCAAATGGAGTGGGATAATTTACAGAGGTCGTAATATGGATTCATATAAAGCTCCTCTTCACTGAGAGCTCCTTTGGGATCTATAAGCTTAAGGACTTCAGACTCTTTATTATACAGGATGTTGGAAAAGCATAGATCACCGTGTCCAACGGTGAGGCAGTGCTCGAAGGTCCGCCCTTCCATCATTTTTTCATAAAGAGAATAATATCTCTGTACGATTTGGTCTATCCCGCCTAAGTCTGTACCGGTTCTTAAAAGGGATTCAATACCGGCAAATTCATCCATTGATTTTAATTCTTCTATCCTGTTTTTGACCTTGTCAACGTAAAGGACCTTAAGATGTCTGTCGTATTCTTCGCTGCTGACACTTTTTTTCTTTCTGGATTTTAAAAAGAAAAAAAGCTTGTCCATTATCTTGGAGAATTCCGTTTCATCGATAGCTCCATGGACATAGCGTATGGCCAGATCGGTGAAATGAAAGCGCTCCATTGTATATGATGCTTCCGACTCCGTTTCCCTGTAGTTAAAAGCCAGTGCATACCACATCCGCATTTCTTCAGGCAAAAGCCTGTAATATTCATATTCCGCCTTTATCTTCTTTTTATTTGAGGAGCTTTTTACAACGGTGTATTCATCACCGGAGAGAGCATTAAAAAATCTGGCATCAAAACCGCTGGTAATATACTGCCTGAAGTTATTCATATCGGAAAGATCGATAAACGCTTCGGTAATGATCTCAGGAAAGGATGAAAGCTCTTCTTCATCCGCATTGTCGCGGTAGAGCTCATAAGAAGGGTAGATTACAGCGCACAGGCCTCCTGAACGTTTTATTTCCGCATGCTTTTTTGAAGCGTCGTTTTCATAATCGTCTTTTATCCGGTATATCCGGTCCGCGTAACAGGCTTTTTCAAAAAGTATTTCAATTTTATTCAGATCGTTTATTATGAAATCGGAAAACAGACGTACAACCGGAAGGCACTTGTCTTTTATCTCAGGAAATGAAGCCTTTTGTGGGACGCTTATTGAAACTGCCTGGGCGACAATCTCAATTTTCGTTATAAGCTCGGCCGTTCTTTCCCTGAAGGTCTTTCTTTTTAAGATTGTAGCGCCAAAGCTGTTCTTACCTGTTATCGATCTTATTTCCGAAGAAACCGGTCTTAAATCATCATATATTATCGTGATCTGTTTTTTCATGAGCCGGGCCTTTCAGACGGTTTTCCGCCTTTTATAAAATATACTGTTCCGCTTATTATCGTCATGACAGCGATCAGAACTATGCACATCCAGGTATATGGCTTTTGTATGCTTGTTTCATGCCCGGACGAAAGGATGGAAGTGATATATTCACAGAATTCCCTGGCGCCGAAACTTATTCCTACATACCTTGAAAGGATGAGAAGAAGAATGCCCTCCACGATCCATGCCCCGAAGGAAAGAAGGAGCATGACCGAGTATCTGCCGCTTACAAGATTCCTGACATAATCATACCAGACCCTGAGGATTGAGAGAACCCTGAGGACAGCCATGGATCTTTTTGAAGTACGGTTAATGATGATATAATTATTAAGGTACCTGTATGCAGGAGGAAATACTCTGTAAATAAATACAATAACCACCAGAAACACCGAGAGCATTACGGTAACAAAGGAAAGCGTATCAGGATACAGGAGTATAAGCGGAATGATTATAAGCACCAGGGCCAGGGTATCAAAAAACCTGTCGACGATCACGCTTAACACACCTATCTTGAGGCTTCCTGAAAGTCTGTAAAAAACAACAGCCCTGTAGATCTCTCCCAGCTTGAAGGGTATTACAAGGTTTATCAGAGTGGTTCTGAAGTAGGCAAAGGTAAACCGTCTGAATTCAATTTTCGTGTCTATCAGGACTAAATACATCCTCATCATCTTGCATATATGTATGAGAAGAAAAAGAGCGACGATCATCAGCCCTACGACTATGTATGATAAAGCCTGCAACATATTAATCTATTTCTTTTGCTCCATAGACTTCAATCCTGCGTTCTCTGAAATCCTCTGTGATAATGGAAGGGTCATGGTAATATTTAAAAAGCATCTTAAGTACCGTCACTGCCTGACTGAGCATTTTTACATTACTTTTCTGGTCATCCTCCCTCCAGGAGACAGGGAAAAAAACAATATCCTGGTCATAGAATTCACTTGCCAGTATCATGGCATAATTAAACATCAGATTGTCGGGAAATCCCATATAATATCCGTCCCTGAGACTTTCCGTAGAATACATGTTAAGTCCTGAACCGAGGTCATAGATCTTTTTTCTTACAACAAAGGCAAAAAGGAAATTATAAACGATATTTCCGAAGGTCCTGAAACGCGAATATCCCTTTAACCTTGATTCTCGCATAAATCTGGCACCGAGAACGGAATCATGCTTTTTATATACCTTATGCTTAAGGATGGGGATGAAGTCGGAAAGCGTTCCCTGGTCATCTCCGTGAAGCACGATTATATAGTCAAAGCCCTCTTTTACAGCGTATTGAAAGGCAACCTTATGAGATCCGCCCAGCCCGTAGTTTTCGTTATTTCTAAGCAGGGTGAGAGGAATATCCGGATGCTTCTTCATAAATGATCGGACAACTTCTTCAGTGGAATCGGTGCTCAGGTTATTTACTACGATAACATGCTCGATATATCTCATGATATCATTGTCAAGCTGGCCCAAAACACGGATTATCTGTTTTTCGCAATTATAGGCAGGTATGAAAAGTAATATTCTGTCTTTAGTCATAATACTTTGTCAGACCGCATTCGTTGTTAACGTCAAGCGGTTCGACCTCCTCCTCTCCGGAATAATCAAAGCCATTAGGTATATAGGTTTCATGGTTTTCATAATCATAAAGGCACATTTCCCTGGTGTTGTTTGTATAGAAAGCGGCGCTTTCCGCTGACTGTTCTCCCAGGAGGTTTAAAACCGACTGGTTGTAATGCACCTCATCAACCATATATTCGGTGCTTACGGCGGACAGTACGGTCGTGGCGAGAGCGTAATAGCCGCTGTCTTTGCAGAGCTCTATCTGGGCGTCAATGACCGTATCATAGAAATCTTTGCTTGTAATGCTGCGGCCCGTAGTGATTATGAAAACCTTCTGGATCTTCTCAAAGAACAAGGGCCTTATTATATTGTCCATATTCTGTTTATATCCGTCGATCGTGATATTCTGAAAAGAATCCGATTCACCCTGAAGCCAGAGCGCATACTGCTTTCTGATATAATAGTTATTGCTTTCAAGCCACACCTGTGCCCTGCGTACCCTTTCGACAAGGTCAGAAACGGTGGATTCTTTCATCCAGAAATGAGTGTCCGTACCTCCCTGCGAAGCGGAGACCCCGACTATCGGCACGCCTGTTTCTTCATAGTATTTGTTTGCAAAGGCGGATACCAAACTCCCTTTCTTTGCGACTGCGTAATCCATTATTCCGTTTATATTGTTTTCATTTATACCAAATGGTTCTGTTATAGGATACAGCCTTGTAGGATCAGAGACCGCCCTGAACTCATATCCATGCCCCTCGGGAACCGTGGGGGCGTATTTGGGATTTCCGCCGGTACCGGACATATTACTCTGTCCCATGAAGATCACAAGATCGACGATAATCTTTCCGTCCTCTGTTTTTTTGACCTTATCCTCCTCTACGACATTGATCTCTTCGTCTATCTGGTTATCGGAAACGGAGGAAGGGTTTATTTCGTTTCCGCTAACGGTAACCTCATTTTCCTGTTGCTGCTCCTGTTGCTGTTCCTCGGGTTGCTCTTCCGTCACTTCTTTTGTTCCGAGTTCCCCGGCGGTTATATCATTTTCCGTACTGGCGGGGATATCTATTGTAATGGTATCTGAAGGGCTGTTTTCATCGCATCCCCACAGGACGACTGCAAGAAGAAACGGTAGTATAACGGTAAATGCTTTTTTTCTCATATTCATAATATTTACTCTCCTTTGTGCAAAAGGGGATTTACCCCTGAAATATCTGTTATATTCCCGGCAGAACCGAAGCTTCCCTGCAATAACAGAAAAAGTACCGCTTTGCGGAAATTATCGAAATTTCATGATCTGTCTATTCTTTTTTCTCCAGGAATATTTTTCTCGTAATAAAATTATACACCATTACGATGGCAGTTGCGACTATCTTTGCCATTAAGGCGGCAAGTTCGGAAGGGCTTTTGGCAATTCTCAGGCGGATACTGTCGAGGAGCCCGAAAAGCGAATCGTGCGCTGCCCGTATAATATCGGAATTTTTATACATGACATCCATATAAAGCCATAAGATCAGTGAATTAAGAGCCATACCGATAAGGCTCAGAATAAGAAATATCGAGAATTCCTTTTTTTTATCCATATCGTCTTTTGATTCAAAGACGAATTTCATGCTTGCGATATAATTGAATATCAGGGAAACTGAAAAGCCCGCGATACCGGCTACCATATAGCCGTATTCCCAGTGCAGGAGCTTAAGGACTATTGTGTATACCGCAAAATCTATCAGGAAAGCCAGGCCTCCCACAACGCCGAATTTTAAGATCTGTTTAAGTAGTTTTCCGCTTTTAGCGTCTTCAGACATCCATCTCTCCTTTCATAGCCGGTTTTTCGCTGTATCTGTTTATGAGCCGGCAAGCCTCTATGGTAACTGAAACTGTTAATATATAATATAATGCTCCGACGGCGATCCTTGAGGGGACAGATTCCGAAAAAAGCCGCAGAACAAAGAACACCCCGATCAAAGCAGCAGAGTATAATATCCTTATATATGCAGGGCATTTTGGAACGTGCATGAAGGACAGCACGGTTATTATCACAAAAAAATCATAGGTTCTGTGGTAGGTCAGTATCATAGACCAGAGGATAAGAACGGATA
>JAIKXO010000082.1 GCA_024684065.1 Lachnospiraceae bacterium | reverse complement strand
TGAGTCGTAGCGCCGTTTTCCGGAGGAGTTGTATTGACAAGATTCGGTTTTATCCCGATCTTTGCTCCTTTTGGAATATCCTTTTCAATCTGTACGGCACCGAGCAGGGAAATCGTCATATCCTCCGCCTTATCGCCATATATCACTGTGATCCTGTTATCCATATTAAATCCCCCGGTCTGCTGTTTACAGACAAATGAATACTGCCGGAATATGACGTTTATTCCTCAAGCCACCCCTGATCTTCCAGTATCTCGTCCTGGGGATGTCCGTTTACCGTAAAGCCGTCCTGATAATTTCCGGTTACATACAGCCTGCAGACGGCTCCGTCAAGCTCAGGATCGTCATAACTGTCTATCTCCATATCAATAAAGGTATCTCCGTCGGTACGTAAAAACATAAGCCCGGTATATTCAGGAAGCTCTTTCTTCTCTGCCCCCGAAGCCTTCTCATCCGGAAATACCTCTGCCTCAAAGGGATTGACAACCATCAGGGGCGTTGTCCCGCCGTATTCCAATTTAAACAATCCAAACAGCTCAGGCACCCCGTTATCTCCTATGCAGGCATCCGCGCAAAGATTCAAAAGCTCCTGCACTAAAAAAGCGCTTCCTTTTAAGGTAAACCTGTCCGGATCAATGACAGGTTCATAGTTAATGGAAATACTGCTGTCTATCTCCCCGAATATCTGTCCGATATATTCTGCTCCCGACTCCTTCATATGGTAAACAAGGGTCTGATCATCGCCTGAAAGATAAAGATAATTCTGTCCGTCCTTTACCGCCTTATATGTGGCATACCACTTATATTCCGGAGACTGCGGCAGCTCCTCGATCGTCATCCCGTAAACCTGCGGAAGATATGCCCTGTAAAAATAACAGATATGATCATATCCGGCGGCAAGTTCCTGACAGAGGATATCGCCTAAGGCGCCAAAGGGGATAAAAATATCCTCCACGTCATGCATCAGATAGCCTTCTTTGTAAAACGGATCCGCTAAATAGACAGAAAAACCTTCGGTACTTACAGTCCACGCAAACAGTCCGTCATCCCTTGCTCCCTTTATACTGTCCGTAACAGCCTTTCTGAAACCGTCTTCAAGGAATTCCCCGGTCTTTTCATCGGCATAGCCGGTATACATGACAAGCAGTTCGTCGCATACGATCTTTGCAAAGCGGTCGATGTCGGTTACAAGATCATTGAGGAAAAGCCTGCGTCCGGTCTGTGAATCAAAGGTATATCCGTGATAAAGATTGTCATCCGGTTCATATTCACGGTTATAGCGGTTAACCACCGTCACATAGCTTATAAGGGAGGTATCGCTGCGCGAAAGCTTCATCCCGATACGGGGGGTAAGCGCGATAAATGAATCCGGATCAGAAGCATGGTAACGCTCCCATCGCTCCCTCGCCGCCTTCAGCTCGTTCTTTGTTGTTTCATTAACCCACATATTATAATCATCTATGATATTCTTAAGGGCTTCAGGCGCATCTCCCTCAATCTCTGCCGGTGCATATTCCGCATCCGCGCCACCGGTATAGGAATCCCAGATATCCTTAGCTTCCTCATCCCTTAAGGATATCTTAACAGCCAGGGCCTCTTCGGGGGGGAGTTTAAGCTTTTCGGCTTCAGTCACGGAAGCGGTATCCGAAGGCTTCCAGTCATCGGTTCTTTCTTTTTTCCCTGTCACCGTACCTCCTGTCTGCTCTTCTGTATCATCCGGGGTCTGCTCCCCTGTCAGACCTGCTGTCCGGTCTGCGGTCTGTTCCCCTGTCTGACCTGCTATCAGGTCCGCATCGGGGACGGTACATCCTGATAATACAAGAGCTGCACAAAAAAGCCCTGCAGTCAAAAGCACGTTCTTCATTTTCGATAAACCCTCCCGTTCCTTATATTGTACAGGAAACGAAGCTGTTCGTTTCCTTTTGCACCTCGCGCTTTAAGCGCCGTAAGTACGCCATAACACATTCATACATTTACCGTACCGGAACAAAAAGCCCGCTGAAGCGGGCTTTTAAATTGCTTTATCGGTCTGATGACCGTCCGTATATCTGTTTAAAGGCGCAGCCCTCTGTGTCCATTATCCGGTTTGATTCCGGCATCATAACGCTTCTCTTCGATCTGCCGACCTTAATATCATTAAAAATCAAATTTATCATAGAAATAGCTCTCAAGCTCTTCTATGTCCACCCTCTCCTGTTCCATGGAATCCCTGAACCTTACGGTAACCTTATGATCCGTCTCCGAATCAAAATCATAGGTCACGCAGAAGGGAGTTCCTATCTCATCCTGTCTCCTGTAACGCTTTCCGATATTTCCCCTGTCATCAAATTCACAGTTAAATCTTTTCGAAAGCTTAGCGTAGATCTTCTCTGCCCCTTCATTGAGCTTCTTTGAAAGAGGAAGGATTCCGATCTTTACCGGAGCTAAGGCCGGATGGAAATGAAGCACCGTCCTCATATCACCGTCTGCAAGCTCCTCCTCGTCATAGGCGGCGCAGAGGAAGGCAAGGACTACCCTGTCAGCTCCCAGCGACGGCTCTATTACATAAGGCACATATCTTTCATTCTTAACGTCATCGAAATAGGTCAGATCCTGGCTTGAGGTATCCTGATGCCTTGAAAGATCATAATCGGTCCTGTCGGCGATCCCCCAAAGTTCTCCCCAGCCGAACGGGAACAGGAATTCGATATCGGTAGTTCCCTTGGAATAGAAGGCAAGCTCCGCGGGATCATGATCTCTCAGCCTCATTTCCTCTTCCTTTATGCCAAGAGAGATAAGCCAGTCTCTGCAGAAGCTTCTCCAGTAATCAAACCATTCGAGGTCTGTTCCCGGCTCACAGAAAAATTCAAGCTCCATCTGCTCAAATTCCCTGGTCCTGAAGGTGAAGTTACCGGGGGTGATCTCGTTTCTGAAGGACTTGCCTATCTGCGCGATCCCGAAAGGAAGTTTTTTCCTGGAAGTCCTCTGGACATTTTTAAAATTGACAAAAATACCCTGTGCGGTCTCCGGTCTCAGATAAACCGTGTTCTTTGCATCCTCCGTAACGCCCTGGAAGGTCTTGAACATAAGATTGAACTGTCTTATATCGGTAAAATTATGCTTTCCGCAGGACGGACAGGGCACATTATTCTGTTCTATGAAATCCTTCATCTCCTGCTGGGAGAAGGCATCGATCGGCTTGCCAAGAGAAATGCCGTTTTCCGCCGCATAGTCCTCGATTATCTTATCAGCCCTGAATCTCTCGTGGCACTCCCTGCAGTCCATCAGAGGATCCGAAAAGCCGCCGAGATGCCCCGAGGCGACCCAGGTCTGCGGATTCATAAGGATCGCGCAGTCAACACCTACGTTATAAGGATTCTCCTGAACGAACTTCTGCCACCATGCCTTTTTTACATTGTTCTTTAGCTCCACGCCGAGATTTCCGTAATCCCAGGTATTCGCAAGTCCTCCGTAGATCTCCGAACCGGGATACACAAAGCCTCTTGACTTGGCGAGCGCAACTATCTTGTCCAGTGTTTTTTCCATAATCATTCTCCTCATTTATTATATTTTATGATATCAGGGTCAAAAACCTGAACCCACGCCTGATATCACTTTTGACGCCCTAATCACAGTATACTGCTTAATATACCGTTTTCTGAAAACAGTAATAAAATAAAGCCGGACCTGTCAGCCGGTCACTGTTATTTTTCAAGCACGATGCAGGCAAGCCCAGAGGATTCGCTTGACATCCTCGCATGTGTCTCATCGAGGTACTCGACATTTGCGGAAACATATTTTATATCGCTGTTTGTCTCAACCAGGATCGGTTCCGACAGGATCACGATATGCGAATCCGCTATCCCCGAAAGCTCTGCAAAACCCTTTTTTCTGCCATCCTCCAGTGAGAGCATCGTCATGTTTAAGTCAAATCCATTCGACAGAGCCTCTGAAACGGTTCCGTAAAAGAAGTCGACCTTATTGAACTCAGCATAATCTGACGAATCCCTGTATACGATAACTACCCTCGCGATATCCTTTGCAACCCTGATATCCTCGATACTTACACAGTCCTTCTCCCCCGCCTTCTCATTATACTCCCTGGCTGATTCGTTAAGCATTTCCGTAAGTTCGGCCTCGTCATAATAATTCTCACCGAAAGGCTCGACTATATCACTCTCGATCTTCCCTTTCTTAAGGATCCTTATAAGCGTCTCATCATAATCCGACTTACCCCTGCAGCCGGTGATAAAGAGCATTTCCAGCAGAACAAACAAAACCGCTGCAGCCCGGATAAATATATATCTTTTTCCGTTTCCCGTACCTGCTAACATCTTATACCTCAAACTGCCAACGTACTGATCTTTCATCTCCTACGCTCATAATGTCAGCCGGTAATATCGTCCAACATCTTTAATGATTTGAATCTGTGATCCGTATACCTTCTCCTGTATTCGTCAGAAAGCTCTGAAAGCTCCTTAAGAACCGGCTCGGAAACCTTGAAGGTATAAAGCTTTTCCACGGGCGTATTCACTATAAAATCAACTGTGTACACAGTTCCCCCGCGAAGCTCTCTGTCTTCAGGAATCCCGGGAAACTCTCCGTTTACCGAAAGGATCTTTATTTCATATACCGCCCTTATCAGCTTATAATCTATGGTTCCCTTTACGACTGCCCTTATCGACTGGAACAGGAGCTTTAAAAGCTCTGTTTCATCATTGTTTTCCCTGGAATAATAAGATGCATATTCCAGGAAATACATACCCAGATAAGCGCCCTCTAAATTTGTCCTCAGCTCCTCAAAATAAAACCGCACTTCGATATCTATGAGGTTATAAGCCGTTTTTCCTTCATACACCTTAAATTCGCCGAAAACAAATGGCGAACAGGAAGCGGAAAGCTTTGAATTCTGACGTCTTGCACCGTGTGCAAAGATCGTAACCTTTCCTCTTTCCCTTGTAAGGACTACCAGCCTCCTGTCATAGTCACCGACGGGCCCTGTCTCAAGCACCATGCCGGTAAGGAGAATGTGTTCACGCAAAGCCTCTACCCCTGATGATGATCTCTTTGTTTAATGAACCCTCAAACAGCCCGGACCGCAAGGGCTTACCCTCCGGATCATTCCTTATACCCGTAATTTTTCAGAAGGATATCCGAATCGCGCCAGTCCTTTCTCACCTTGACCCAGAGCCGCAGATAAACCTGAGTTTCCAAAAGCTTCTCTATTTCATATCTCGCGGCAGATCCGATCTTTTTGAGCATCACACCCTGCTTACCGATAATTATGCCTTTATGGGAATCCTTCTCGCAGACAATGGAGGCCTCGATATCGACTATCGTCTCCTTTTCCTCCCATTTATCTATCACGACGGCGATCCCGTGCGGAACCTCCTCATCAAGGCATTTCAGCGCCTTTTCCCTGATAAGCTCGGCAACGATCTGCCTCTGTGGCTGGTCCGTGACCGTCTCCTCGTCATAGAACGGTTCGGAATAGGGCAGATATTTAAAGATAACATTTACAAGCTCGTTAAGATTGTCACCCTTAAGAGCGGAAACCGGAACGATATCGGAAAAGTCCAGAATATCCTTATACGCATCTATTACCTTGAAAATATCTTCTTTTTTTACAGTATCGGTTTTATTGATCACAAGGATCACGGGTACCTTTACGCCTTTAAGCTGCCTTGCGATATCCCTGTCGGTCTTTCCTATGAAATCGGAAGCCTCCACGATCCAGAGGACCGCGTCCACATCATTAAAGGCAGACTTTGCGACCTTTACCATATATTCCTGGAGCTTGTTCTTTGCCTTATGTATCCCCGGAGTATCCAGAAAAACTATCTGTCCTTCCTCTGAGGTATATACGGTCTGTATCCGGTTCCTTGTGGTCTGAGGCTTGTTTGACGTTATGGCTATCTTCTGGCCGATCAGCCTGTTCATTAAAGTGGACTTCCCGACATTCGGACGGCCTATTATGGAAACGAAGCCCGCCTTATACTTTTCCTTCATCCTTATTCCCGTTCTCCGAGGCCTTAGCCTTTTCCTCAGCCTCAGGCTTTTTCCCCTCTGTATCCTTCTTATCCGAGTTATAGATCGGTTTCCCTGTCATGGGATCATAGCCTGCCGGCCTGTTCTTCGCCCTCTCCTCAGCCTTCTTTTGGGCCCTTGCCTGTGATTTCTTAATACAGAACCTGATGACAAGGATAATGATCAGGGCTATGACCGCAAGCAGGATAAGGAACGGAAGCGCGGCCACAAATACCACAAGCAGGTTCTTGAGCCCTTCGATCATGGCTTCACAGCTTTCTGTAAAGCTTCCTGCCATCCTCTCCCAGAGAGACTCCTCATGAGTAGGGGTGGGCGTATACTTTACTACCTCGCTTATGCTGATATTGACCGTCGCATAGGTGACCTGGTTGTCTATGGTCCTGAGCCTTGATTCATAGGATTCCAGCTCATATCTTACCTCTGCAAGACGTTCCTCCAAAAGGATCAGTGTTTCAAGATCCTCGGCCGTCTCGATCAGCTTGTTAAGCCTGTCATACTCTGTCTGAAGGGATTTCTTCTTCGCCTCCATGTCAACATAGTTAAGCGTAACATCATCTATACTCTCATTCCTTGAAAGCACATTTGAATTTCCCGCTATCTCCTCGACAAATCCGTCCAGCTTTTCGGCAGGGATCCTCGCGGTGATATATGCATAGCGGTTTGAGGTCGAACCGTAATTGCTTCCGTTTACGCTCGTATTTTCAGGATAGCCTCCCAGAGCATTGATCTTATTTAAGATATTGTTTACAAGCTCATCAAAGCTCTCCGTCTCAACATCCATATTGACGGTTTTTATAAGCTTTCTCTTATCGGAAGCCGCCTCTATCTCCTGTTCCGCTCCCGAATCATCCGTCATCACTCCTTTTGACGCGGCAATTCCGTTTGCGGCTTCCTCCATCGCAGGCTCTTCATAATAGTCATAATAATCTTCGCCTGGCATAGCGGCCGCGGCCATCACGTCATCATCATAGCTGTACTGCCTTGCGCCTGATGTCTCTTCCTTGGCAGAACTGCTGCTCCCGCAGCCTGTAAGGAGACACTGGAGTAAAACACAGGTTATGACCAGATAAGCCGATATTCTTTTTTTTCGGGCAGTTAACTTTTTTTCCATTCCATCCTCCCTTCCTGCACCGATCAGCGGATCGGATCACTTCTGCTCTGCGCCGGTCTGCGGATCGGATCATTTTCACTATTTCCACTTTGCGCCGATCTGCAAAGCAGATCGTGTGCTCCGGCAACCGGTTATGTTCAGTCAGAATACAGATTCTCTACTCTGTCAAATATGTCGGACGCTTCGTCTATCCGGACCTCACCGCCGAGAACACAGATATTATTCTGATCCGTCACAGACTTTAGATGCCCGGCAAGCTTTCTTATATCCTCTTTTGTACAGTTAAGTACCGCGTCTCTTTCAGACTGCAGAAACTCATAGGTATCACCGGAAAGATAAATACCCATGCTCCTTGATCCCTCCGCGGAAGGGGACAGCGGCATATCGAGGCTTGATATCGCGCCGATGATCGATTTTGTCATTCCTCTCTCATCTGCATCGTAATTCTCTATAAAGCTTACGGCCTCCCTGTATGCTTCAAGGGTCTTCTCTAAGTTGGGATCCCGGTATGAAGTAAAGAAAGCGTTCCCCGTCCTTGAAAAGGCACAGGTACACCCGTATGCGCCGCCCTTTACTCTCACATTATTCCATAAATAATCATATCCCAGGATAACCTTTAATACCCGGAGTGCTCCAGTATACTCAAGGCCGGCTTTTCTGAAATTCCCCGCACAGGCCACATATTGAACCTTTGAAGCCGTTTTGTAGCCCTCGTTGTCCTTATTAAGAGGAAGTACAAGCTCTCCTTCCTCATAAGGCCCGGTATACAGGCATTGTGCAAAGGTTATGACCTCCTGCTTAAGGCTTGATTTCTCCGGATCACTCTCTATATAATCCGCAAAAAGGTTCTCCTTCCTGAAGATGGAATTCATACACCTATTCATTCCGGCTATCAGCGCGTCCTTCTCGCCTTCAAAGTCCTTTTCAAGCCGTTCGATATACCTGAAGAAATCTATGCCTGAAAGCTCATCCGCCAGCTTTGAGCCCCTTGAAATATGTGAACAGGACCTTACAGCCGCGGTCTGATGTCCGCTTGAAAGAAGCTGCTCCTGCAGCCTTGACTTGAGCATCCCTATGATCTCCTTAAGCCTCTTCTCGTCCGAAAGCTTTGAGGTCGTAAGGATCTCCTTTATCATTTTAAACGCAAAATCCAGCCTGTCGGAAAAGACCTTCGCGCTGAACTCAAACTTAACGTTAAACCTGTCCGGATCCGAAGCGCTGTAATACGTCGATATCCCGGGTCTGATGCCGCCCGAATTTTCGTATATCTCGTTGAACAGCTGATTATAAGTATAATTTTCCGTGCTGACCAGGCCAAGAACGTTCTTCAGCATCGCCGCATATTTAAGGTCTTCGTCCGAAAGCTTATCCATGGAAAAGCCAAGGGTCAGATATCCTATCCCGTTTGTGAATATCTTGTGGGTAAGCAGCTTAACTCCTCCGGCATCGTCCTCTTTATAGGAAAACGGCCTTACTTCCTTCTTTATATCCGATATCTTAAGAAGAGGTATGGATTTAATTGCCTCCTCGCTGTCCTCTTCCTCCTGATAGGCTTTTAAAGCCTCCGTATCCCTTACGATCTTAAGGATCTCATCCTCTGAAAGAGATTTCTTGTACTGCGAAAGCTTTTCCTTAAGCTTTGCATCATTCTTTGCGGTCAATCCTCTCTCGGGCTCCAGTATCACGATGGAGGAATGGCTGTTATTAAGGAGGTATTTTTCAATAAGCTCCTCATAATAGCCCGTACCGACCTTTTCCCTCATAAGGGCGTAGGTATCATTTGCAAGTATGTGCTTATACGGGTCGGAATCATCATAAAGCCATGAATCCAGAGCATTGAGCCCATATACAAGGCCCTTTGGATAGGATCCGAAATCCGCTTCCCTGTATTGAAACTCAAACGAATTGATCGAGGCAAGAAGCGCCTTCTTATCTATCCCTTCTTTGACCACCTTCCTCAGGGTATCCTCAATGACCTGTATGAACCTGTCTACATCTTTGGTTTCAGCGTTTTTGGCTATGATCGAAAAATACGGCTGTAATATCCCGTTCTCATACATGCTCTGGATGTCTGTACCGATACCGGCATCTAAAAGCGCCTGCATAAGGACAGCTCCCGGAGCGACTAAAAGAGAATTTTCTATGATCTGAAAAGCCACGTAAAGCTCTTTGTTAAGGCAGGTATCTATCACGAAATTATAGCTTAAGTATGATGCGCCCTCTATAGGCTCATCATTTGTGACACCGTATTTTTTTGTGACTCTTATCGGTTCCTTAAAAGGCTCCTGAAGCTTTAATCCGGATCCGATATTTGCCCCGTCAAAGGCGGAAAGATACTCCTCATCGATGATCCTGAGCTTTTCGGCCATATCCATGTCCCCGTAGAGATAAATATAACTGTTGCCCGGATGATAAAGGCTTCTGTGGAATTCCACAAATTTCTCATAGGACAGCTCGGGGATAAATTCGGGATCTCCCCCCGATTCAAAACCGTAGGCGGTATCAGGGAAAAGAGTATTAAATATCTCCCTGTCAAGGGTGGAATCCGGGGATGAGAAGACTCCCTTCATCTCGTTATATACTACTCCGTTGATCCCGATATCCGAATCCTTGTCGGAAAGCTCATAATGCCAGCCCTCCTGTCTGAATATTTTTTCTTCATTATATATATTGGGATAAAAAACCGCATCCAGATACACACGCATCAGATTATCAAAGTCCTTGTCGTTGCAGCTCGCTATAGGATATACGGTCTTGTCGGGATAGGTCATGGCATTTAAAAAAGTATTTAATGACCCTTTGGCAAGCTCCACGAACGGATCCTTTAACGGGTAGTTTTTAGAGCCGCAGAGCACGGAATGCTCCAGGATATGCGTAAGTCCGGTATTATCGACGGGGGGTGTCCTGAAGCCTATATAGAACACCTTATTGTCATCATCATTCGACAGAAGAAATACTCTTGCCCCCGACTTTTTATGCCTTAAGATAACCCCGTTTGAATTCAGATCCTTCGCTTCTCTCTCGTCAAGTATTTCATATGCTCCGAGATCCTTAATATTTTCCAGTTTCATTGAATTTCCTTTCATACAATTTAGTATCCTGAACAAATCAGATAAATCAGTTCAGGATACCGCCTTTCAGAGAATGGTTGCGTATTACACAGGCGCCTTGTCCGGCGGTTCCATAAAATAGCCGGATCAGGTTCTGTGGTTGTGTGTGAACAGATGGTCCTGGCAATATTCATAATTGCCGTTGCATTTGGAGCAGAACCGAAACTCCAGATTGTCTCCGTCAAGCTCTGTCCTTCCGCAGATGGCACATTTATGCTTCGTTATCTTTCCGTCAACCGTTTTGTATACTCTGCCGGTATTTTCCGTCTGCTTTTTAAACTCCGTTCTCCGGTGTACCTCTTTTGGAGAAAACCGCTTCATATCAACAGTCCCGAAGAAAAACAGTATAAAATTAAGTAACGATGCCAGTATCGAAACCTTGATCCCCATATTTCCGGTAAAGAAGCTTATTAACAGCACTGCCACGTCCAGATATGCCAGCCATTTTATCTTCACGGGAATGATAAAATACAAAAGGACCTGCATATTCGGGAATATAGCAGCGAATGCAAGAAAGATCGAAAGGTTTATATAGTAGGTACTGAAAGCGTTTGAAATAAACATTCCGACCACTTCGCCCGGATAGTCCATCAAAACATATACCGTATAAAGCAGAAAAGCGCCTATAACGGTAAAAAGGATCCCCGAAAAAATATAGATATTGTACCTGAATGTCCCCCAGGTACGCTCAAGCGAGGTTCCGAGCGAATAATAGAAAAAGAGCATTATAATCGTAAAAATGTTCAGGGCGGAAGGCGGGACTATGATCCAGGTTACGATCCGCCATATCTGCCCGTGAAGGATCTTATACGGGTTTAATGAAATAAACTCTACAGAACCGGTGAGCGTAAGGATATAACCTATCACATAGGCGATTATAATATATAAGGAAAGGTTCGAGATCGCATATTTTCCGACCTTTCTCTCAAGCTTGTTCAGAAATTTTTCCATATTACTGACTCCGGTAAAGTTATAATAAATAAAAAAACAAATATCCGTTCAGGCTCCGGCCCGATACGGCGCGCACATGCGTTATGCATCCATCGCATACGAATAACTATCATATTATATAATATCGATAAATAGAAAACAAGTAAGCCGGAATCGAATTCTGAAATAATCACGGCTCATAACCGTAAAGCATTCCGGTAGATCACGCGAATTTCGGACGGAAGTCTGCTTCTGTGACGGGTCCGCCAAATTCCGCGGGCGACGCCCCATTCCCGTAAGGACACAAAATATTCAGAAAATAAAAGTGGAAAAAGGAATTCCCGGGATATATAATTAAAGGAATTTGAACTTTCGTATGGAGAATTATATGCGCCGCATATCTTTGATCATAACAGCAATATCAATGCTCTGTCTTTTTTACGGATGTGACAGTAAAGAAGCTTCCACTGAAACAAACGAGCCTACTCTCGCATCGCAGTATGCTGACAGGTCTGCCGAAAACGGCTTTAATCAGATTGAAACGGGGAAGCATCTCAGAGTTACCGTAACTGATCCCGGGTGTGACATCTTCTCCCCGACAAAGCTTATGGGGAAGGATTACAGATACGGTCCCTCGATCATTCTCAACGACGACGGGAGCATTGATGCATGGTTTTCCGCCAAGGGCGACGGAAAGGATGAGCTTGACTGGATCACGTACAGGCATTCCGATGACGGTGAAACATATGCCGGTGAAAAGGTTGTTCTGTCTCCGACTCCGGGATCCCTGGATTCTCTTTCGACATGCGATCCCGATGTTTTTTATCATGACGGATATTATTATATCGGATATACGTCCACGATGGACGAAAAGCATGACGGGATCTGTAACAGTGTATTTCTGGCCAGATCTGAAAAACCTGACGGACCGTATGAAAAATGGGACGGGGAAGGTTTCGGAGGCGAACCTGTTCCTGTCATCTGCTATGACGGGGTGCGTATCGGCTGGGGACTTGGCGAGCCCTGTTTTGTTGTCCTTGATGACACCCTTTATGTTTATGTTACACGGGATACCTTTTTAACAGACTATTCCTGGATCAGGACTACAGAGGTTTATACTGCGGACATAACAAAACCGGACTGGCCCCTTAACCTTTCTTACCGTGGAGACGCGGCTGTAAAGGTCAATTCGGATGATGAAAGCAGATATATTTATGAGGACTGCGATTCATGGGACGTCGCCTATGTCGATGAGGCGGAAATGTTTCTGGCCTTATGCGTTAACAGGCGGATAAAGGATGACAGTGCACTTTTATATTTCGAATCCGAGGACGGGATCAATTTCAGAAGGGTATCGGAGATAAATGAGAATGTGGTCTGCGGGGCAAATAACTGCGGACTGATGAGCGATGCTCAGGGGCATATCAAAAAAGGGGATAATTCCATGATAGGCTATGCCTACTCCGGCTCCGCAAGCTCCTCCTGGGGAGTCTGGGCAACGCGTTTTGCTCCGATATCAATAGAGGTTACTGACAGGATCGACAGGAGTGAGGAAAAAAAGTCAAATCTCAAAGAATCGTTTTCATACGGTAAAGCAGAAAAAAACACTGTTTATATGGTCAACGCGGAGGAGCCGTTAAACAGCAAGGCACTCGATGAAGCACCCTTTAAGCTTGGTTTCTACTACATGGATTCAGGCTATGCCAAGTATTACATGGATAAATCCGAGATAACCCTGAGCGGGTTCGATGAAAATATCGTTTCATATGATAATGGAGTGCTGTGGCCTAAGGGGACAGGCATAACCAAAGCGATCCTCGGGTATAAAGGGGTAAACAGGGAGATCTGTTTCGGCGTCATGCCGCAGGGCGCGGACAGGAATGAACCCATAGAGCTTTTCACTATCAAGGACGAATACCACATTACCATGTACCGGCCTTATGCCGTGGTGATCAGGCCTCTTGTCAGGCTATCGGACTATTCGATACATGAGCTTACCGACGAGGAGATCGTAAAGACGAAAACCGTCTATCAGGCAGAGGATGAAAGCATAATAAATCTCTGGGTCGACGGAACGGTATTTCCGGTCTCTCCCGGCACAACAACGGTAACTATCACTAACGAATCGGGACTTTCCCATACGGTAAAGGTCGTCGTGGAAGAACCGGAAACTGAAGAATAAAGAATAAAGCCGGCGCACCGCACCGGCTTTATCATGCTTACGCCAGCTTTTTGAAAGCTGTTGAAAGCATCAGCTTTATCCTGTTTAACTGGTTTACCTCACTCGCTCCCGGATCATAGTCAATAGCGACTATATTGGCGCCGGGATACTGATGCCTGAGTTCTTTGATAACTCCCTTGCCCACTACATGATTGGGGAGGCATCCGAAGGGCTGTGTACATACAATATTTTCAACTCCGGCATGGATGAGCTCGACCATTTCCCCGGTCAGAAACCACCCCTCTCCCGTCTGGTTGCCTATAGATACTATCGTGGACGCATAGTCCGCGATTTTTTTTATGGGAACAGGGGGACTGAAGTGCCTGCTCTTCCTGAGCTCTTTATTTGCGGCCTTCCTCACATGGTCTATAAACCATACTCCTATACTGCATATGGCTGCAACGGATTTTTTTGTCCCTATGTGCTCTGTATTATATACCTCGCTGTAGAAACAGTACTGCATAAAGTCAAGGATATCGGGGACCACGGCTTCCGCCCCCTCGGACTCTATGAGGTTTACAAGCTGGTTGTTGGCGGTCGGCGAATATTTTACAAGGATCTCCCCGACTATGCCCACCCGGGGTTTCTTTAGCTCCTCATCTATTTTTATGGAATCAAAATCCCGTATCATCTCCCTGCATAACCGGTTAAAGAGGGAAAGCCTGGGAAAACGCAGGCTGACAAAATCCTGGCATTTTCTGACCCACTTTTGATGAACCCTCTCACTGTCTCCCTGATTTATCTCATAAGGACGCATCCTGTAGAGACATCTCATGAAAATATCTCCGAAAGCGGCCGCATACGCAAGGCGCAGAGCCATTTCAGCATTAATATGAAATCCCGGGTTTCTTTCTATATTGGAAAGATTAATGGATACCACGGGAATATGTTCAAGGCCGGCCTTTTTCAGGGCTCTTCTTATGAAGGCCACGTAATTTGTGGCCCTGCACCCTCCCCCGGTCTGTGACATAAGGACCGCTAGCCTGTTTGTATCGTACTTTCCGGAAAGTATCGTGTCCATTATCTGTCCGGTAACGATAAGTGAAGGATAACATGCGTCATTATTAACATATTTAAGCCCGAGATCTATCGAAGCCTTGGTGGAATTACCGGGCACTACAAGATTATAACCACAGGCGTTAAAAGCAGTCTCCATGATATCAAAATGTATGGGAGACATATTTGGACAGATTATGGTATAGCTCTTTCTCATCTCCTCGGTAAAAATAACCCTGTCATATCTGGAGGAAACGATCTGCCGCTCCTGCTTCTTTTTCTTTTTAAGGTTTATCGCGCTGATCAGTGAACGTATCCTGATCCTTGCGGCTCCCAGATTATTTACCTCATCGATCTTTAAGCAGGTATAGATCTTACCGGAGTCGTTAAGTATATCGCAGACCTGGTCGGTAGTAACCGCATCAAGTCCGCAGCCGAAGGAATTCAGCTGCACAAGATCCAGATAATCCACTGTCTTTACAAAGTTCGCCGCCGCATAAAGCCTTGAATGGTAGGTCCACTGATCCGATACAAGTATCGGTCTTTCCACGGGATTCAGGTGAGCGACCGAATCCTCCGTAAGGACAGCAAGGCCATAGGAATTGATCATCTCGGGTATTCCATGATTTATCTCCGGGTCGATATGGTACGGCCGTCCCGCAAGAACTATGCCGTGGACATCATTTTCCTGAAGCCAGGCTATCGTCTCGTCGCCTTTTTTGCGCATATCATCCCTTGCCCTGTCCATTTCATCCCAGGCCTCCCTGCAGGCCTCCGAGATCTCTTCCGGGGGGATATCTCCAAAAATCTTTATAAGCTCGTTCTTTACGGTATCTAAGGAGGTAAAGGCTAAGAACGGATTCATAAAGTTAATATTGTTAGCCTTCAGGTTCTCCATGTTATTCTTTATATTTTCCGAATACGACGTCACTATCGGGCAGTTATAGTGATTCGGGGCATCCGCGTACTCCCTGCGCTCATAAAACAGGGCCGGATAAAAGATAAACTTAAGCCCCTGCCCTATCAGCCATTCGACATGCCCGTGGGCAAGCTTGGCGGGATAGCACTCGGATTCGCTGGGTATGGACTCGATACCGAGCTCATATATTTTATGCGAAGAAGCAGGCGAAAGCACGACCTGATATTTAAGCTTCGTAAAGAATGTAAACCAGAACGGATAGTTCTCATACATGTTGAGAACCCTCGGAATCCCTACCTTTCCCCTGACAGCCTCCGTTTCACTTAAAGGCTCATAGCCGAATATCCGCTTTTCCTTATATTCAAACAGATTCGGAAGGTTATTCTCGTTCTTCTGCTTCCCTATACCGCGCTCACAGCGGTTTCCCGAGATATAACGCCTTTCATCCCCATCCTTTCCCTTTATCTTAAACCTGTTTATCGTCAGGCGGCAGTTGTTTGTGCATATACCGCATTTTGCCATGCTTGAGGAAATCTCGAGCGCATTTATTTCTTCTATGGAAAGCATTGAGGACGGGGATTTCTCATTAAACGTTTCGGATTCGTTATAACGCTCACGCGCTATAAGAGCCGCCCCGAAGGCTCCCATGATCCCCGCTATATCGGGCCTGATAACCCTGCAGTCCGCTATTTTCTCGAAGGATCTTAAAACCGCGTCATTATAGAAGGTCCCCCCCTGAACTACTATGCGGCTGCCGAGGCTTTTGGCGTCAGAGACCTTTATAACCTTAAACAAAGCGTTCTTTATGACTGAATAGGCAAGGCCTGCGGAGATATCGGCTACGGATGCGCCTTCCTTCTGGGCCTGCTTTACCTTTGAATTCATAAAAACCGTGCATCTCGTACCGAGGTCGATCGGATGTTTTGCAAAAAGAGCCTCCTTCGCGAAATCCCTCACGGAATAGTTTAAGGATTTGGCAAAGGTCTCTATAAAGGAACCGCAGCCCGAGGAACAGGCCTCGTTTAAAAGGACTGTATCAACATTTCCGTCCTTTATCTTTATACATTTCATGTCCTGGCCGCCGATATCGAGGATACAGTCGACGGAAGGCTCAAAAAAGGCGGCTGCATAATAATGGGCAACCGTTTCCACCTCTCCGTGATCAAGATTAAGGCCCGCTTTGATAAGGGCCTCGCCATATCCCGTGGAGCAGGAATGAACGATCCTTGCTTTTTCGGGGAGAACGGAATATATCTTTTTGATCGCGGTGATCGTCGTTGCAAGAGGATTTCCGTTATTTCCGGAATAAAAAGAATAGAGAAGCCTGCCGTCCTCTGAGATAAGGGCAGCCTTGGTAGTCGTGGAGCCCGCATCTATGCCGAGATAACAGTTCCCTTCGTACTTTGAGAGCTCTGCTCTTAGGACCCGGGCTTTTTCGTGCCTTGCTGTAAAGCTCTGATATTCCCCGGCGTCATTAAAAAGAGGCTCCATCCTGGCAACCTCAAACTCCATTTTTATATCAGAGCTTAACTTTTCGCAAAGCTCCTCAAGGGTATACCGGCAGTCCTCCTTATAGTTTAAGGCAGAGCCTATTGCCGCAAACAGATGGGAATTTTCCGGGGCAATGACATGTTCATCGTCAAGCTTCAGGGTCTTGATAAACGCTTTCTTCAGTTCGGAAAGGAAATGGAGAGGACCCCCTAAAAAGGCCACATAGCCCCTGATAGGCTTTCCGCAGGCAAGTCCGGATATGGTCTGGTTCACCACTGCCTGGAATATGGAAGCGGAAAGATCTTCCCTGGTAGCTCCGTCATTTATAAGGGGCTGTATATCGGACTTTGCGAAAACGCCGCACCTGGCGGCTATGGTATACTTGGATCTGTAACCCTTGGCGTATTCGTTTAGGCCCGCGGCGTCAGTCTGCAAAAGGGAAGCCATCTGGTCTATGAAGGAGCCTGTTCCTCCTGCGCAGATGCCGTTCATGCGCTGTTCTACATTACCGTCCTCAAAATATATTATCTTGGCGTCCTCTCCGCCAAGCTCTATAGCGGCGTCCACCTTGCTGTTATGCTCGGTAAGAGCCGTAGAGACAGCGATAACCTCCTGGACAAACGGGATTCCGAGATGCTTTGCAAGCGTCAGCCCGCCGGAGCCGGTAATCATGGGACAGACTGTTATCCCGGAAAGCTTGTTCAGAGCCTCCTTGCACAGTCCGTAAAGGGTTTCGCGTATATTTGCGAAATGCCTCTTATAGTCTGAAAAGACCAGCTTTTTGTTGTCATCTAACACGGCTATCTTAACTGTCGTCGAGCCGATATCTATTCCCAGTGTGTACATCGGATACCTCTTATAATGCCGATACGCTTTTTAACTCCGGGTCTGTCCGGCAGACCTGCAGAGTCTGAAAACATGTGTCTCTTACATGTTGTCGGCAATAATGGACCTGCTTTGGCAGATCCGGTCATTTATTCATTAGCAAAATGGCCTGACGTTTCGTAAACGCTTAAACGCCGGCCCTGCAGGGCAAAATGATTTTCAAGCACTCCAAGTAAAGAATTATACGACATTTGCTTAAATATTTCAATTCCCGATTTGGCCAGGGCAGTGGGGCTTTATCCCTCTGAAGCGCAGGTTTTCCGCATTACGAGACCTCACCATATAGCGCGGAATCTTAACTCTTCCGTTTCATATCTTAAATATACGATGTTGAATTTTCCCTGCAACGGTACTATTATATATTCGGTCGAAAAACAGCTGTCGTCTGGTAAATAACCTGCGCCGGCCACATACCGCCTTTATAGGCTTCGGAATATCCCCGGAAGATCTGAAATCTGCGGAAAGACCGATCAAATCAATATTTCCGCGCAGACCTCTTAACTTTCCCGGGAGTTCCCTGATCCATAATCTACAGACAAGGAGTAAACTTACATGTTAAAAACCAGAATGGTAAAGATCCTTACAACCGTAGCATCCGTAGCCGCCCTTACGATGAGCGGATGCACCTATCCAATGCCCACCGCCCCCGTTTCGGGAGGTGCCGCTTCGGAATCCACTGAAGCTTCAGCAGACGATTCCTCTGACAAACAGTCTCAAACTGCAGCCGTATCTGAAGAAGAGCCGGCCGAAGTTAAGCAGGACGGATCACATGAACAGGAGGCCAAAGTAAGAATAGGCTCACTCAAGGGACCCACCTCGATCGGACTCGTAAAGCTTATGAACGATAACACAGATGAATACAGCTTCACCATTGAAACGCAGGCTGACGTCATTTCGGCAGGCATCGTCTCGGGAGACCTTGACATAGTCCTGATCCCCGCCAATGTCGCAAGCGTCCTCTATCAGAAGACCGGCGGGAAGATATCCGTAATAGATATAAATACTCTCGGAGTACTTTATATGTTAAGCGGGGACGACAGCATAAAGGGCCTTAAGGATCTCGAAGGAAAAACTGTCTATACTACCGGAGCCGGTACCACCCCTGAATTTGTCCTTAAATATCTTCTTAAGGAGAACGGACTTGAGGGAAAGGTTTCCATAGAGTTTAAGTCCGAGGCCCAGGAAGTAACCGCTCTCCTCTCTTCGGAGCCTGAGTCGGTAGGAATGCTTCCCCAGCCCTTCGCGACGGCTGCCCTTGCGCAGAATGATAAGCTTAAGATCGTCGCGGATATGACAGAGGAATGGGATTCCTTAAATAACGGTTCCTCGCTGGTTACCGGAGTCACCGTTGCGAGAAATGATTTTATTTCCGAAAATCCCGAAGCGGTAAACAAATTCCTTGCGGACCACAGCGAAAGCGCACAGTTTACTGATACTGATACCAAAACAGCCGCAGAGTATACGGCAGCTGCAGGCATCATAGAAAAAGCTCCCATAGCCGAAAAGGCCATTCCTTACTGCCATATAGTCTGCATTACCGGTGAAGAAATGAAGGACATGCTTTCAGGCTATCTGAATGTGCTTTATGAGGCTGATAACGCTTCCATAGGCGGAAGCCTCCCCTCCGATGATTTCTATTTCAGTGAATAGCGGATTTTTTACCGGCATAAATGATGTCACATGAAGCATAATAATTATCTTAAATATGCTGTATATATATTCTGGCTGTTACTCTGGGGGGGGATTTCGGCAATCATCAATAATCCGATCTACTTCGCCGGCCCCCTGGATACGGTCAGAGAACTCGTCGTCAAAATATCCGATCCCGTCTTCTGGTATTCTGTTTCGGCTTCCCTCATAAGGATACTGGCGGGGTTTTTAACCGCCTTTTTTGCGGCTGTGATCTTAGCCTGTCTTTCTTACAGGTTCACGCCTTTAGAGGATCTTCTAAACCCTTTTATCTCCTTTATCAGGTCGGTTCCGGTTGCCGCCGTCGTTGTGATACTTTTGATATGGTGGGGTTCTGAAAACCTTGTCCTTAGCATAAGCTTTATGGTCATATTCCCGAATATTTACGGCAATATGCTGACAGGTCTTATGGAAACCGACAAAAAGCTTCTGGAAATGGCGGCTGTCTTTAGAATGCCCCTTAAGGAACGGGTCTTATGGATATACCGCCCTGCGTGTTTTCCGTATTTAACGTCCTCACTTTCCCTGTCCCTCGGAATGGGGTTTAAGGCAGGGATCGCTGCCGAGATCATAGGCCTGCCTTCGGGAAGCATCGGTAACCTTCTGTACCACGACAAGATCTATTTTAATACAGCCGGAGTGTTTTCATGGATAATCGTTATCCTTATCTTAAGCACCCTGACCGAAAAAGCCGTTCTGTTTATCGCTAAAAGGCTTTTCTCAGTCCCTGATCCCCTGATCAAAGAGGTCTCCCGCCCCGCCTTTCCATCGGCAATACATCCTTCAGGGCTTGTGCTTACGGGGATAACAAAAGATTTCGGAGACGGCTCCTTATTTAACGTAAGCCTGTCGCTTGAACCGGGCAGTATATATCATCTTTCCGGCTCCTCAGGCCTCGGAAAGACTACACTCTTAAATATCATATCGGGACTTATCCTGCCCGATTCCGGAAGCCTTGATAAGTCCGATACGAGCATGGTCTTTCAGGAGGACAGGCTGATCCCCTGCGCAAACGCTTTAAGGAACCTTGAAGCGGCCGGATGCCTTGGGGATCTCAAAGAAGTGCTCCTGTCCATCCTGCCCTCTGAAGCGATCCTTAAGCCGGCAGATAATCTCAGCGGAGGCGAAAAAAGGCGTGTAGCCATAGCCCGCGCCGTTCTTTTCCCTTCAGAGGTGGTTTTAATGGATGAGCCCTTTACCGGGCTTGATCCGGAATCAAAAACCAGAGCCGTTGATTTTATTTTTAGCAATTTAAAAGGGCGTACCCTCTTTATCGTAAGCCACGATGAAGAAGACGCCGCTTTATTAAATGCCCGAAGGCTGTATCTTAAAGACGGGGTTATTACGGCTTAGCCCCGCGTCTCAGACGAAATGTCAAAAATGGCAGGGCCGGAAATGAAGCCTTTTTAATCCCTGACCTTATCCGCTATGCGTACATATCTGCGAAGCGCGTATTCTCCGTCGTGAGCCTCGCCGCAGAAGGGAACGGACATGCTTCCCGCGTCCGTAACCCGGTTGACCCCTGCACGAAAAAGCATCGAAGTTAGACGCTTTCTTTTTTCGGGAGCGCATATCAGTCCGGCAGTCTGCAGAACGCTTTTAGTACGGCGCAGGACCGGAAGTATGTGACCTTCCGGAAGACGTTTGACTAAAACATTGGCATACATTTCCGAAATCTCAAGCCTGCTGCTTTTGCACGCGGTTACTGAGCATTTATCTCCCGTATAACGGATCCCAGCTCCATTTTTATAACCGGCCGCTTTTTCAAGCTTACTGCAGTACCTTTTTACCGAAAGCTGTGCCGTCTCTCCAATATCGGTCTTTAACAGCCGTTTTGCCGCATCATCGAGTACAGGAAGAAGCTCTTCGCAAAACTTTTCGATCTCCTCCATACTGTCTGTATCTATATAGATTACCTGGCATGAGCTGCAGAGCACCTGTCCGGTAGAAGCTATATGCTCAGCCAGGGCCTTAAGCTCGTACTCTTTATCTCTGTATCCTGAGATATAGCAAAAGCTCAGCCTGTGTCCCCATTCTATGAGTCTTGTACCCGGATCGGCAAGTTCGCGCACTGCGCTTACCGCGCTTTCCCCTCCCCACACGACTATACCGTCCGCCATCCCGGCCATTATCTGCATGGCCTCAACATCTGTTGACGGCGTATCGAAAACATAAATATACTCAGCCAGGGCCGGCTCCATCTTTATAAGCTCTTCCAATATCCTAAGGGTCAGGCCGTTATCCGCCGACGGAAGCTTAAGTATATTGATATTTCCGGTAAGCAGGCCCTCGTAGACGCTCAGGGCCGGCAGCCCGTCGGCATTCCCGGCTGCAATGTGGAAGAGCACACCGAGGGGCAGAATGTTTTTTTCAAGCTTTTCGGTATCTCCCGTATATAAAGCATCCGGAAGCTCGATAGCAAGCCTTTTCTCAGTATTATCGCGCTTCATGGCATCGACTGCCATTCTTTTATAATAATCCGCCTTATCAGACGCAAATCCCGAGATAAGCTCATCGAACTCTCCGCCTTCAATGCGTTCCGCCAGCCTGTCTACCGCGGATATTACAGTTTCACGTTCAAGTTTCCCAAAAGCAAGCGTTCTGTTTAAGCGCTTCTCAAGGCCCGATAAAAGCTCCCTCTGCCTGTCAGAGGGATACAGCGTTCCATCATAGAGTATCACGTTCCCTTTTCTCCTTTCAGAATCTCTTCGGCTCCGGCGGCGCATGTCTTAATATCGACAAATCCGGCACGGCCTATTATCTCAAGATACGGGGAATGGATCCCGCAGCCGCATTCCTCCTCATTATGGAGAACACCGAGGTCGTCCGTCATAATGCTTAGGACAGGTGTGCCCTTTATCATCGGCGTGATCAGATTAACAAGCCCGATCCTCCCGTTTGGAAGAGGCTCAAACGTCTCAACATCGCGGATGACCACGCGGCTGTATATGGGAATATGGAAATGGTGGCGCTTACAGTCACTGTACAGTATCGGATGCTCCACCGCTCCGTAGGCTTCAAAAATATTCTCTTCCGGTATGCCGAGAATCTTCTTTACAAGCGCATACATTTCCTGCTTATCCACCTGCTCCCTGTAGAACTGCTTCCAGCCTCCGGCCAGCATGATCTTCGAGCCCTCTGCAAGCTTTACCTTTATCCCCCTCTCCTCCATGAGCTTTAAGGCAAACCAGGTATATGACGGAAAACCGATGGTTCTTACAGGGAATCTGGACTTTTCTCCCCGCATAAAGGCATTCACGACAGCTTCCAGATCAGGCTCATATTTACCGTCTTTGAATTTAAGGGCATAGGTGCGGCTCAGCGCGGGAGAAAGCAGCGTATACCCCGTCGCAGTCTTTGCGACCGCTGTATGATTGCTCCTGTGTGGTTTGAATCCGAATATAATATAGTGGCACGGCACTGGGGAGAGAATACCCTGGGAGCCGTATATGCGAAACACCATTTTCAGGGCGCTTGAAAGGCTTCCCGCATCGAATCCGATCAGGCTGTATTTCCCCCCGGTGCCCGAAGAAGTGGCTTTTATCGGCATACGCTCCTTCGGCATGGAGAATATATGATGTTTTTTCAAAAAGGTAGTCGGAATAAACGGCAGCCTCTCGATATCCTCTTTTTTTCTGAGGCTCTCCGGAGCAAACCCTGCATCATCAAGGATTCTCCGGTAAGCCTCGCAATGATCATAATGGTAGCTGCAGCATTCCCTCATCGCCTCTATAAAAAGCCCCTGTGTTCCCTCGATATCGTATGGATCCTTCCATCTGAAAAGTTTTTTTCGATAGTCCATTCTGTCACCTCTGTGTAAAAATAAGGGAGCCCTTTAAAAAGCCCGGGCTGTAAGTGAAAAATATAATATTAGAATATTGCGGTCATTCTTCCGTTCATAGTGCATGGATTCGGCAGACTCACGCATAAGCATAATCCCCACTCCCCCGCTGTCCAAAAGCTCAAAATCCCTTTCTTCTGTTTGCGCGGCAGTCGGATCAAAGGCAATACCATTATCGATAAAAACGATACGGAGCCGGTCATTTACCTTCTCACAGGAATAAGACAGGCTGGTTGCCCCTGAATAACTGATTATATTAGTCAGGGCTTCATCGCAGGCAAGCAGTATGCGCCTCGACTCCTCCGTATTCCCCGTGATCCCGAAAACATCCTCTTTTATCTTTTCAAAGGATGACTGTTTGACCGGCAGCGTAATTAAAGCATCTTCTTTATAAAACATCTCAGGTATCCCCATATCATCAAAATGCTCAGGTGCTCATTCCAAAGACCAGACAGCTTATTTCTGCCGCCTTTGGGTTCTGTTGACCTGATCTTCCCGACGCTCTTCTTTATTTTATCATAGAAAAACTCTTTCATAACCATTTTTCTTCTCTTCCGTCATCAATAATTTGTTATGCCTGACGGCAGACTTTTAGGATATGCCAAAGAATCTGAGTTTATCGTTATTGGTTATACCTCCGAAAAGAATGAGCTTCCGCAAAAAACGGGACCCATATCTTCAAAAAGCCTGTGAAACAGGAAAGACTTTATTCATTTAATAAGGGGACCCGGTACTGGGGTTATTTTCTGTTGTTTCAGACAAAAAAACACTCTCTTCAGAAATCATGCAAGAACTGCTTTATCTGTAAGAAAAAGCGTCCTTAGGCATCTTATAAATCTCTGTATGATCAATAGGGAATCAGTCTGCTCCGCTCTGCTCTGCTCTGCTCAATCTTCCTGCGGAATCATTTAGACTTTTTTCTTAGTTTTGATAAGGTTATAGTCTATTATGACAACGGTCAGCGTCCGATTTCCAAAATGCTGAATGCTGTTATGGCTACTGAACTCAATGACTATGAAATGAGAAAGGTTAGACCGGTCGATTATCGTCTTTTCCAGGCTGCCGACCTTATTTGTACACTTACATTGCTTCAACAGAGATATAATGTAAACAGGCTTACTCGTTCAGATATGCTGCTATTCCACTCAAGAAGCGATCTTCGCAAGGATTTCCTGAAACGCATCAAGGATAAGGATTTTACTGTTTAAAAAATAAGGATTAAAAAAACGCCTTAAGACAATGTCCTAAAGCGTTTCTTTGTTATGATTCCCGGCTTGATCCGAGTGATAACCTGTCTATCGTTTAATCCTTGTATATCAATGCAAATGCGTAACCCTCAACATTGATGGTTGCGGTTACTGTTGCAGGGTTTGTATCGGTATCGGCAAATGTCCATGCCTTACCGTTCTTATCAAGCGCCATGATGGCAAATGTTCTGCCCGCTTTCTGGAACTCCTTCGGGATGATTATCGTAAGGACACCGTTCTTTAATGTATAGTCCACCTTACCATTTACGGCCATGTTGAAGGTAAATGCTTGTAAAAATCCTGCAGGGCGTGTTGCATTAAATACCGCCTGTGCTGCTACTCCCTGTACGGTCTTGCCCATCGCAGCTCCCGGAACTGGCTGACCGTTTACTGCAAAGTATCCTTCTACTGTATCGGGATTGACCACAGCAGGCTTAGATGGCTCTTCTGTTTCTTCATCATCGTCATGCTTGGGCTTACCCTTTTTCCACTGTGCATAAAGCGTTGTATCCTTTTCGACGGATATGTAGTCCTTATCATCGTAGCTACTGCCATCACCGTCAGGATCTGTGTTCCAGCTATCAAATGAATAACCGCTGCGGGTGAACCTGTTCTTGTTCAGCTGTGTCTTAACACCTTTATCAACGGTCTGGTCATCCATCTCACCCTTACCGCCGTTTGCATCAAAGGATATGTTACAGGTTTCAACTACGGGAGCATCCTTCTTTACAATGACCTTACACGTTGCGGTCTTATTCCCGTCAACAGTCTTAACAGTAATAGTCGTTTCACCTTCTGCTTTAGCAGTTACCGTACCGTCATC
>JAIKXO010000064.1 GCA_024684065.1 Lachnospiraceae bacterium | reverse complement strand
ACCAGCAAAAGCGGTATTATCACCAGAAGCGACGCAAACCAGGCCAAAAGATTTTTAAAGAATATCTGTACCGCCTTATTTCCTGTCGAGCTTACCATTATTCAACCACCTCATCTTTCGTAAGGATCTTGACCATGAAGTAGCCGATTATTACCATGAAGATGAACAGTACCGAGCTTATCGTGGTGCCCTCGGCGTAAAGGCCCTTGCTCATCATCTTGTAGACCGAGGTATAGAGAACTTCCGTTCTGTGCCCGGGGCCTCCGTTCGTAAGCGCATACACCATGTCAAAGACCTTTAATCCGTAGATCACGTTTAAGACTATGGTAACCGCCAGTGTCTGTCTCAGCATCGGAAGGGTTATGTATCTGAACCTGTCCCAGGCTCCCGCGCCGTCGATCGCCGAGGCTTCAAAGTATACGTCGGGGATGGCTAGGATTCCCGCTATGAGAAGGGTCATTATATAACCCGCTCCTCTCCATATATCAACAGCCATTACGGAATAGAAGGCGATCTTCGGGTCCACCAGCCATTTCTGCGTCAAAGCGCTTAAGCCTATGGTTCTTAAGAATTCGTTTAAGAAGCCTGTCTTGGGATTCAGGATCGAAGTAAACACAAGGCCCGTGACCAGGATCGGAAGTACTGAGGGCATATAGAGGATGCCTCTGTGAAAATTCTTGAATTTGATGTTCTTTGAAAGGGCGACCGCAAAGAGAAGGCCCAGGCCTGTCTTTGCTATTGTCGTAATGATCGTGAATTTGACCGTATTTGTGATATAGGTAAGATAATCGTTGCTTCCTGAAAATACATCCATGAAATTTGAGAATCCCACGAAATGCAGTTCCTTCGAATAAGCCGACCAGTCGGTAAAGCTGTAGGCGATACCCATGATCCCGGGCATTACGCTTAGCAGCGTATAGATAAGTACCGATCCGAGGGCAAAATACAACGGATATACTCTTGACTTGTGCATAGATGCCTCCATACAGTAAACAGTTCTTTACTTTCCGGACGCGCAGGGCTCTTCCGGCCGGTCCGCTTCCTGCTCGTTTTACAGAACGGGCGGGCTGTTTTTCGTGATTTTTGTTTATTATATGGAATTATTTAAGGCTTCTCCATGCAGAATATGGAAATGATTATGGATTTTTTTAACTGAGGCAGGAAATAATATACAAAATGCACAACCTGCCTGCGTCTGCCGGCACTTTCCCGCTGACGGGGCGTATGGATTCCGGAAAGCGCCGATTTCAACATTAAGGGATTTGCGGTATATGGTCACGGTACAAAAGATCCTCAGGGTGCTCCGTTCAGTCCCCCCGGGTTCTTTTTCTGTATTCTGAAGGGTTTTCGCCAACCTCCTTTCTGAAGGTGCGGCTGAAGTAAAACTGGTCGGGATAGCCCGAAAGCTCCCCCACCCTTGCTATTGATTCATTTGTCGATGAAAGCAGTCTTTTTGCTTCCTCCATGCGAAGTCCGGTAAGGTATCTGCTGGGAGATTCGCTTAAGGCCCTGGTAAAGCTTTTGCTTAAGTAAGCGGACGTAAAGCCGAACTGCTCCGCCAGGGCCCCGAAATCGATATCCTCCCTGAAATTCTTTATCATATACTGTTCAAGATAGGAACAGGCTTCTTCTATGCTCTTTCCGGCCGCCCCGTTTTCCTCAGGCAGCTCATAAAGCTCCTGCAGCCTTAAAGAAGTCCTGCTTAACACTCCGGAAAGCTCCTCCTCGGACACGGGCTTTAAAAGATATTCAAACACCCCGCAGCGTATAGCCTGCTTGGCATATTCAAAGTCAGCGTATCCCGACAGTATTATTATGACCATATCGGGATAGCGCCTGCTTATCTCTGAAGAAAGGGCAAGTCCGTCCATTTCGGGCATGCGTATGTCCGTGAAGACGACCTGGATATCATTCTCTGAAAGCGCTTTAAGGGCCGCTCTCCCGTCTCCCGCTTCGCAGACGACCTTAAAGCTTTGATCAAGCTCCGCTATCTTCCTTGCAAGCGACTGCCTGAGATAATGCTCGTCATCCGCAAGCAGTATATTATAATGCTCTATTCTTCTCATTTTCTCATCCTCACAAGACGAAAGCACGGGTACCGGGTAAATGCGTCTCCCCGCGCAGTCCCGTATCAGGGGAAAATTCTATGATACAGTACCCGGGAACTCCTCCGGCTTTAAAAAAAGATCAGTCTCCGCCTTCTCATGCACATGCCCTCCCACGGTAACGAACGCCCCGCCCTCTTTTTTGTTTCCGAAATCAAACACAAAGGGGATGCCGTCCAGAAGATACAGGCGTATAAAGATATTCAGGATGCCCATCCCCTTTATTCCTAGGCTTGGCAGCGTCCCGGTCTCAAGGATGTCATCCATGCAGCTCCTCAAATACCTGTCCACCTCCGGATCAAAGCCCGCCCCGTTATCGCTTACCGTAACATACCAGTCGTCCCCGTTTCTTCCGCCTTTTACCGTGATCTCCCATGGCGGGAGCCCTTTTGTAACTGATTTTACGGCATTCTCAACCAACAGCTGGATACAGAGCTTAGGGACCATGCAGTCTAAGATCTCATCCTCTATCTCATACCTGTAGCAAAGATCCTCACCAAAGCGGCGCTTCATTATGTTCAGGTAAATATCCACCTGCTCCATTTCCTCTTCGACCCTAATGCGCTGCTCCCTGTTGGAAGAGATATAGCGGAGGATCGAAGTGATATCCCTGCACATTCCGGAGACCTCCTCCGTCATACCCTCGTCAGCCATCTCGCTTATGGTGGAAAGGGAGTTGTAGAGAAAGTGGGGATTCATCTGGGCCTGAAGGGCCAGC
This sequence comes from Lachnospiraceae bacterium, assembly GCA_024684065.1. Next base: position 6,688 of record JAIKXO010000064.1, on the reverse strand, counting down.
ATCTGGGCCTGGACCTCCTGCTCCTTAAGGGTCAGGAGCGTCCTTGTGGTGGTTTCCTGATAGCTGATATTTTCATTGAGCGAATCCCTTAACGTGTCAATTTCCGTTATCCCCGTATCGGCAAGCTCGATCCTTTCAAAGCCGGACTTATCCCTGTCCGACAGGAAGCTGTAGATCCTTGAAAGCGGGTCCGTAAGCTTTTTTGAAAGAGCGGAGGCTATCATGAGGCAGAACACGAAGGCTGCAAATACGGCTAAGAGGCTCCGATACAGGTTCCTGTATACGGGCGCCATAAAGTCCCTTCTGTCAACTGCCATGGCGACAACGATCCCGTAATCCTTAACGTCAGAAAAGGTCAGATACTGTTTTTTCCCGGTCAGGGTGTTTTTTATCTCCCCGCCCTTCCCCACATCGTCCCTTTTTTCAAGGTAGTTAAAGGTCTCTTCCTTCGGATACAGCTGTTTTCCGCCTGCGTCATAGATGGCCACTTCGGGTGTATACAGCTCGTTTGAGGCTATGACCTTGTCAAAAAACCTGTCATAGCGTTCCTTGACCCCGATAAACCCAACCGGTACATGGAACTCATTATAAAACATCCGGTACAGCGAGATATAAAGGGTATCCTCATCCAGTCCGGAGCTCCCGGAAACAAGCATATCCTCCTCGGGCGCCATGATACAGCTCTTTCCGGAACGGGAGAAGGTTTCCTCATACCACTCCGCTTCTTTGGTGTTCAGATGGAGCTCCCCGTTATAGCCCCCTACACCGTAGCCGTTTTCCTCCATACCGTAAACGTTAAGCTGCAGCACGTCAAAGTTAAAGCCCTTGAGCCAGATGAGCGACGAGGCGAGCTTTGCCCTCGCCTGATTATGCTGGAAGGGCGGCTGAGACCTTGAATAATCCAGAAACGCATCCTTCATTTCGGAAGAGGCAATGGAATACAAAAGTATCGTATCCATCTCGTTAAGTCCCTGAGTCATGCTCACTGCCGTTGTCTCGCACCCCGCGGTAAGGTTTCCGACGGCATGCTCCTTTAACGTCCTGTACTGAAGGATCGAATAGAACAGCGAAACCACGAAAAGAATGGCTGCGGCCAGTATTAAGAAATGCTTGGACATTATCGTCCTTATACTGTGTCTTTTCATTATCCTTATACAACACTGATCGGTGAAACAAATCCTGCTTTATGGCGTAAACGCCTGTTTATGCCGGATAAATTCGATCTGCCCTACAGGCGGGATCATTATTATTCCAAGATCTTTCTTCAAAATGTCCCGGAACCGAAAGCATATGCCCTGTATATACAGAAAGTAAGCGTACGTTAAACCGGAACTTACAGTTCTATGGAAAGACTGTCTCCCCGATATACCGTCTCTTCCGCTTCCTCGGTTCTCCCGTCCCGGCAATGCTTTACGATCTTTATCCGGCGTTCCCTTATCATCCCGGGATATTCCCCTTTCCTCTCTCCGAGGATAAGGGTCTTTTCGGAATCCTTCCAGTTAAGCTCTGTTAAAGAATACTCTCCGTCCTCATATCCGTAACCGTCTCCCGCATCCTCATAGAGAGTGAATTCACCGTCAGCTCCCTCATAAACATGGAGCTCAAGAGGCGTATCAGGCTCTCCTCCCGCAAAACTCAGGCCGTCCCGCATCGGTATGATGCTTCCCGCCTTTACGAAAACCGGGATCCTGTCAATAGGACAATCGACAGTGATACTCTGCCCCCATTTATAAAAGGCCCCTTCGAAAAAGTCATACCAGCCCTCACACTCCGGAAGATACACGCTCCATTTCTTCTCCCTGTCAAGCGGCCTGCTTTCCGCATCATAATACATTGGCTCAGTCACAGGACAGATCAACAGGCTTTTTCCGAACATAAATTCCGAATCCATTCCTCTTGCTGCGGGATCGTACGCAAAATCAAACAGAAGGCTTCTCATGACCGTAAAGGACTTAAGCCTTATGCTTCCCGCCATGGAATAAATATACGGCATCAGCCTGTATCTTATTCTTATAAATTCAGCTATAGCATCATAGAAAGGCTCCCCTTCCTTTCCGAAATTCCATATCTCCCTCGGCGTATCCGTGCCGTGGGAGCGAAACATCGGAAGAAATGTCCCCATCTGAAGCCATCTCACATAGAGCTCCCGGTATCCGAGATCGTTTACGCCCTCGTCATAGCGTCCTTTCCAGAACCATTTGGGTGTGGGATCGTTATTGCAACCGCAGCCCCTGTTCTGCCACTTTTTCCCGACCGTAAAGAATCCGCCTATGTCAAAAGTCCAGTACGGATAACCCGAAAGCCCCATATTGATCCCCTCGGTTATCTGGCGCCTCAGAGTTTCCCAGGAAGCGCAGGTGTCCCCTGACCAGAGGACTGCCCCGTATTTCTGTCCGGAAGCATAGCAGGAGCGTGTCAGGTTCAGCACCCTCTTCTCTTTTGTAGTCTTCCGCTGGTTTACATAAATCCCTTCAGCATGCTTTAACCCATAAGCATTTGCTTTTTCGGGAGGCAGATATTTCTTATGCTCCCCTCCGACCAGCATATACCTCTGCCAGGGCTCCCTCTTTATCTCCCCGCCCCAGTCAGGGCCCGAGAACGGCTCCGTCGAATCGCACCAGAAGGAATCAAAGCCCCGGTCAAAGAGCCCTTCCTTTGCCTGCCTCCAGTATATCTCCCTCGCCTCTTCAGAAAAAGCGTCATAGGTCGCAAGGTCGTTTAACAAAAAGCCTTTTTCCTCAAATTCCTTATGGTTCTCGGTCCCGAAATTCATGTTGGGCCAGACCGATACCATTGTATGGACGTTAATGTCATGGAGCTTCTCCGCCTGCTCCTTCATATCCCCGTAGCGCTCTTTATCAAGTATCTTATTGCCCCATTTATCCTTCTCCCAGGTATTCCAGTCCTGGACGATGCAGTCTATCGGAACGTTAAGGTCCCTGTACCTCTTCGCGGTCTCGTAAAGCTCCTTTGCGGTATAATACTGCTCCTTGGACTGGACGTAGCCGAAGGCCCATTTCGGAAGCATTGCGGCTGCTCCCGTAAGGAACCGGAAGCCGTCTGTTATGCGGTCCATGGAAGGCCCGAGTATAAAGTAATAATCAAGCTCTGAGATCGCGTCAAAAAAGAGATACGTGCCGTTTTCAGTATCATTAAAGGTCATAAGAGAGGCCGCGTCAAACAGGATCCCGTATCCTTTATCGGAAACGAACATTGGCATAGGTACGCGCATATTGTGCTGGTAGAGATACTGCACATGGCCGCGGAGGTTGTATATCCCCTCCTCCGCCTGCCCGAACCCGTGTATGGATTCGCCATCACCAAATTTAAAGTAGAGCCTCCCCTGCAGGGCGGTATGGTCTTCCACTTCCTTCAGGTTCTTTATGAAGTTTCTCTCACCGTCAACGGTCTTGACCCTTTCTATGACAGGCTCTTCATCCCCCGTGGTGTACTTCATGACGGGAACCGTGATGAACTCCTTCTTCCCTTCCCTGAGGATGACTTCACTGATATCTGCATTGCTAACCCCGTCCAAAGCATCGGAGGCGCGCTTCGAATTGTCTGCAGGAGCCTGCGCATCCTCCATGGGCTTTGGATGGTCTGTATTCCCTTCCGTGTATGGCATGAACTCTTTACGGCCTGTAGCTTCTTCAGCATATAGCATGGGCTTTAAAAAGCCGGCAGCTCCCTGTGCGATCCAGGACAGCTCGAAGCTCTCCCTGTCAAGGCATGCCGAAAGCTCGCCATCCGAAAAGGTAACCGTCTTTTCATTCTCTGTGGTTTGGGCAGGCTGAGCTGTCAGTGACGCAGAATCATTTCGCATAAAAGAATCATCCTGTGATCTGTCCTGCGCGGAATGCTTTAGCGGCTGCGCCTCAGGGTTACGGCGCTCTATAATAAGGGATTCCTCATCCTTAAATGGGGCTTTGCCGTATCGGCACCTTATTATTCCCTGTCTTATAGAGGAAAGCTCCAGAAACTCCCCGTCTCTTTCTATAAGAACACTGTTGTCTGTTTTTTTGATCTTCATCTTATTTCCTCTTCTATTGAAACGGGGGTTTGCCCCTGAAATATCTGACATGCCCTCTAAAGGATCGAAGGCTCCTAATGAAAGCTTTTCCGGAGCAAAAACCTTGCTTACGCCTTTTTAGCCGGCGCCGCCATAAACGAGATCGGCGTACCACCGGATATTGTCACGTTTGCCGTAAAGAATATTTATCCGGCGCTTCCGGCCTTGAAGAAGGAGTGGCTTATCCTCCACTTCTTAAGCTTGATCTCCAGCCAGAGCGCGTATATCCCAAGTGTTATGACCGTAAGCAGAAACCACTTGATCCAGTTTCCGAAAAGCCCTATGGCCGTTCCGTCAAATACCAGTCTCCTGCCGTCAATAACGGTATGCTTTATCTCCCAGTTATAGATCATGGTATATGACCAGGGGAGGCAGATTCCCAGTGTCAGGCCTGTAATGAGGCTGCCTAAAATGGTCCAGCCTATGAACTCTAAAAGCCCGCCGTCAAAATGTGACTCCGCCAAAGGCCCGGATTCGGTATGAGTATGCGCAACCCTCCATTTTTTCAGGTTTATTCCTAACCATAATCCGTATATCCCCAGTGTTATAACAGTAAGCAGAAGCCACTTGATCCAGTTTCCGAAGAGCCCTAACGCTGTTCCGTCAAAAGACAGCCTCTTTCCGTTTATCACGGTATGCTTTGCCTCCCAGCCGTATACCATAGTATACGCCCAGGGCAGACATATCCCCAGTGTCACTGTCGTAACTAACGCCCCCAGGATACGATACCCGATAAGCTGTAAAAGTCCACCGTCAAAATATGAATCTCTCATGCCTTTCCTTCCTTTCTTTCCGTTCTTTCCGTTTCCATCATTTCAATGACCGATACGCATAACACTGAGCAATTGCGGCACTTTCCGCTGTGTGTCCGTGCGCATAAGCTTATAGTAAACGCACATATTTTGTGCGTTTACTGTATATATTATGCCTCTGGACATCTTCCGAGCTCCCAGAAAGCCACTGCACTGGCCGCCGCTACGTTAAGGGAGTCCACGCCGTGGCTCATGGGGATCTTTATAATATAGTCGCTTTTCGAAAGCGTTTCCGGAGAAAGCCCCGTGCTTTCACTTCCAAGCAATACCGCAAGCTTTTTTGCTCCCTTAACCTCTCCGTCATCTATGCTCCTCGCTTTCTCGGAAAGCGCCATGGAAGCTGTTTTATAGCCGAGTTCCGGCAGCACCTCCATATAGTCTCCGCCGACATAGGCCCAGGGGACCTGAAACACTGTGCCCATGCTGACCCTGACAGCGCGTCTATACAGGGGATCGCTGCATCTTCTGGTAAGAAGCACCGCATCCATGCCCATTGCGGCGGCTGACCGAAAGATCGCTCCCACATTCGTCGGATTTGTAATATCTTCAAGCACGACTATACGGCGCGCATCCGCGCAGACATCCCGCATATCCCTCTCAGCCGGACGATGCATGGCGCAGAGCATCCCCCTTGTCACGGTATAACCAGTCAGGTTCCTGAGGACCGAAAGTTCCCCCGCATATACCGGAATACCGTTTGAACGCTCAAGCAGCGCCTCATGCATTTCCGCCATCCTGTTCTCTATCAGAAAAGAGATCGGCTCACAGCCCGCGTCAAGCGCTCTCTCTATCACGGCAGCACTCTCCGCTATGAATATCCCGCCCTCAGGCTCATAGTAGTGCCGCAGCTGCGGTTCATTCAGGTCCGTATACACGGACAGCTCCGGCAGGGTTAGGTCGTTCAGTTTTATAAGATTAAGCGACATATAACTGATTTCCCGCTTCCTTTTGTTTGTTTTGCCTAAATAGTCTTTCAGAAATGTATCGGTCTTTTTCTTCTTTTTTATAGTAAACGTCAATTAATTATTGACGTTAACTATAATAACGGCCTTGCGATCTTCTCATTAAAGAACTCTATCAAAGGCCCCATGAAGAAGGCCGTTATTATCGTTCCAATGCCTGCTATGCCGGGTATCCCGGATACCGGGTTGCCCGCCGTAAGGAACAATACGCACCCCAGAGCCACGCATACCAGATCGGTGCATATGCGTACATACTTGAACCTTCCGAGCTTCCATTTTCCCGAAAGCACTATCGCCACCGCATCATAAGTCGAAACCCCGAGATCCGCCGTCATATAAAGCGAAGACCCGAAGCATATCACGACTATTCCGATAAGGAGACATACCGCCCTGAACGTAAGCGACGGCTCCGGAAACAGCTTCTGAAGCATCTCATAGGAGAACTGAGTTATATATCCGAGCAGGAAGAGGTTTATAAAGGTCGCTATGCCTATGTTATGCCTGTCCGCGATAAGGCTGAACAGTAAAAGAACGGCATTTACAATAACGTATAATGTCCCGAATTCTATCGGGATCAGTGCGTCAAGCCCGGCCATGAGCGACTGGAACGGATCCACACCGAGCGCCGCCAGCTTAAAGACGCCCACGCTTACGGCACATATGACTACGCCCGCCAAAGACATGATGATCCGGCGCTTTCTCTGTTTTAAGAATTCAGTGATCCCGCTCATATTCAGTCACCTGTCCCCACCGGTTCCGGAGCGTCAGGGTCATTATCAGAGTCCCTGTCTCCGGCATCTGCTCCTTTATCCGGGCCCTTATTTCCGGCGTCAGCTCCATTATCC
>JAIKXO010000323.1 GCA_024684065.1 Lachnospiraceae bacterium | reverse complement strand
GGCGGGTTATGTTCTTTGTTCCGCAAATACATAACAATGATTATTCCATAAAAATGACTTATTGTAGGCACCCATCTTCCTCCTTTTCTCATAAATAAGTATAGGGTATATATCCCCTATTGTCAACAATTTTGGCGTTTTTAGCATTAAATTTTTCGGCCTTTCGGCACTTTTCCTTCTGATGGTCAGTAAGTGGTCAGTGGGAAATGAGAGGACGCGGAACCTCCCTTCTTTACTGCATTTCCCGAGTTTTAGTGTCTTTCGATTCCGCTATGAGCTGCGGTGAAAATCCTCGAAAAGCCTTATAGACAGGGCATTCGGGGATTTTCTTTTTGCACGTATTTCAGGGAAACGCTGTTTTGAATGCTTACAGGCTTTTGCACCCGGACCGTTCACTCACAACCGCCCGGACAGAAATATCAGGCGAAGCAGTATTTCATCAAAAAGCTCGTATCGAAGGCGTTTCGGATAGAACGCCTTTTTTATCCCGGACAGCGGACGCGACGGGGTGTTCAGGAATAGTGACAGGGTCTTATTTGCCCCGGGAGGGAGCCTGTCATGAAAGACATCATAGAATTCGCTCAGGCCGTCACGCACAAAACCAAATCCTTCGTCGGAAAAAACGAAATATTTTATACGATGGCGCTGGATCTGAGCAAATGTCTTTGCTTCCGGAGTGGCCGCGTTTTCATGTCTTCTGTGCAGGGCACAGGGCACGGGATCATAACAGGCACTGCCAAAAGCAGTACAGCACATGCCAATCCACCAGTCCTTAGTCAGAATCTCTTTCGGCTGATATACTGTAACGAGCTTTCGCGCCTTTTCATTCAGAACATAGGTAAATCCCAGCCCCAAAGACGAAGAATAGAGCGAGTAAGGAAAATCCGGCTTTCGGGAAGGGCCTTTTGTCGAATGCAGGATCTTAAGATCCCTGTCGCAGATATAACAGCCAGCATAATACAGGGCAGGCCTTTTCGGATTACATTTCCGAAGCAGCTTTACGGCACGAAGTATCTTGTCCGCAAACCAGACATCGTCCTGATCGCTGAAAGCATAATAATCCGCATCCGTCACTCCGGATAAAAGATCATAAAAGCACTGCGGATAGCCCAGATGATCATCGCCCGGAATAAGAGTGACTTTAGGATGAGTGGAATATTCCATCAGGATCTCACGGGTATAATCCGTGGAACGATCATCCCGTATATACAGATGGAGGTTGGATCAGGTCTGTCCCAGAATACTGTCGACCTGCTCTTTTATATAAGCGGAACCATTATAAGTACACAGAAGAACTGCAACTTTCGGGACGTTCATAGCAATTGAATACCTTTATATCACGCAGATACTTTACTGTTGTATTATACCACCTGTCCGGCATTGATAAAACTGGTTACTGGTCAAGCGCTGAATTGTAACTGAAACTGGTAAAGACGGGGTCGTATCCTTTAAAAAAGGATTTGCAACTGTTTGCGCAAAAAGCTATGATGTTATAAGGAAATCCCGTAAGCCGGTACACTGTCTTTAACCGGCGCAGCCTTTACAGCATTCTGATATGCAGGTGCACCGTCCTTTAACATAACTGTGGTACAGGCTGATAAAAGGGCTTTACCTGAAGAAGGAACAGAACCATGTCCGAAGTCCGGAAAAACAGCTTCAGGCTGAGCATCATAGTACCCTGCTATAAAGTTGAAAAATATCTCAGACGATGTCTCGACGCGCTCCTTTCCCAGACCCTTGAGGGGATCGAGCTCGTCTGCATAAACGACGGCTCACCCGACGGGTGCCTTGACATCCTTAAGGAATACAGGAGCAGGCACGGGGAAGACCTTGTTTTGATCGACAAAAAAACGAAGGGGTATGGAAAGCCAGAAAGGATGGGATAGCTGCCGCTTCCGGAGAGTACATAGGCTTTGCGGATCCTGACGATTATGTGGAAAAGGATTTTGCGGCCAGACTATACAGGACCGCAAAAGAAAACGATGCAGATATCGCCTGCTGCGGTTTTTACAGGAAGGACGAAGACACGGGCAGGGTATATTCCATAGAGATGACGCATTTTAGGGCGGCCTCCTTCGATTTTAAGAAGGATCCCGGGCTTTTGCCACAGGTTAATACCGCACTCTGGAACAAGATCTTCCGTGCAGGCCTCCTTAAGGGCATGGGTGACTCAAACCTCGTGCCGAAGGTCCTTGACGACCTTATATTTGCCAATCTTATCTACATAAACGCCCGCAGTTTTGCCTTTGTAAGAGATCCTCTCGTACACTATACCGTAAGAAAAGATTCAATCAACTCATCCCTGAAGCCTGAGTACGTTCCCGGGGTATATGCTTCCATGAAGGAACTTCGGAAAATATACAGGCGCGATGATCCTGAACTGCTCCCTTATCTTGACGCTGAAGCCTTTCTGCATCTCGGGGTATCCCTCATGCACAGGCTGTCCTTAAACAGGCAGATCGACCGTACGGCTCTTTCCGAAAACAGAGCTGTTCTTAATAAATCCTTTCCGCTCTGGCAAAGGAACCCCTACATAAAGCTTTCATATGTGATAAGGCACAGGGGCGCAAATCTCAGGCTGTATATTGTTCACAGCATATACCGCCTCCGGCTTTTCTGCCTCTTCCTCAAAGTATACCGCACAATGATAGAACGCTTCGGGATTGATATAAAATGGTAACGAAAGACTTCACAAAAAACGACAGTAACGAAGGTATAAAGAAGCTTGTCATAATACCCGCATACAACGAGGAACAGACTATCGTCCGGGTATGTAATGAGATAAGGGAAAAAGCGCCGGAATATGATTTAGTTGTAATAAATGACTGTTCCACGGATCAGACGGCCGCTCTCTGCCGGGCAAACGGCATAAAGGTGATTGATCTTCCAGTTAATCACGGCATAGGCGGCGCCATGCAGACGGGTTACCGGTATGCCGCAAATAACGACTATGATATAGCAGTCCAGGTCGATGGGGACGGCCAGCACGACTCCCTCTATATAGGGACAATGTACGAGGCTCTCGTATCGGAAGGGGCGGATCTGGTCATCGGCTCCCGCTTCCTTGAGAATGCAGGCTATAAATCCACCAGGCTGCGAAGACTCGGCATAAGATATTTTTCGCTCCTTATAAGGCTCCTTACGGGATGTACAGTCACCGACCCCACCTCGGGCTTTAGAATGGCGGGAAGAAGGCTTATGGAAGACTTTGCAAAGGATTATCCCCGGGATTATCCCAAGCCCGAAAGCATAGTAAGAGCCATTAAGCACGGCGGAAGGCTGGTTGAGGTTCCGGTAAGGATGCGGCAGAGGGCCGGCGGCGTATCCTCCATAAGCTTAAAGGACGCAGTCTGTTACATGATAAAGGTCACTGTGGCTATAATACTCGGGAAAAAATAAAGGAGCAGGGACGTGTCCGGCCGTTACGGGAAAAAGATAAGGAGCATAAATTCAGGAGGATTTAGGATTGGGGTTTTTGCATAACA
>JAIKXO010000264.1 GCA_024684065.1 Lachnospiraceae bacterium | reverse complement strand
TTGACAGGGTCTCATTGTACCTCTTGGCAGGGTTATACTTCGAGGTAACTTCGTAAACATAGATATCGCCGTTCTTTTGCGTGCGGTTTACGATATCTACACGCGGCATTCCGGATGCTTTCCTGGGCATTGTGCACCTCCGCTATATTTAGTGTCTATATTATACCATAAACACTAAATAAAATCAAGAGGTTTTGCAAGGGACATCCAGTTTTTATGCGGTTTTCAGGCTTTGAGCATCATTTGTTTAGTGGCTTATTGAGTGACTATATTTAGGATTTTAGGTTATATAGGACAGTTCGTCAATGATCAGAAGCCTGACCTTATCCATGGCTTCCAAAGCAGCCCTGAGGCTCCCGCCCGCCGCCTCCAGGCACAAACGGTCAAGAAGTTCTTTGGCATTCGTAAAAAGCACCTTCTCGCCTGCGCTGCATGCTTTCATTCCGATTCCGGTGGCGACCATGCTTTTGCCTACGCCCGGAGGACCTATGATGAGTATGTTTTCATTTGACGCCATAAACTTCAGGCTTGAAAGCTCATCTATCTTTCCTTTGTCAAGGCTTAGGTTGAAGCTGTAATCGATATCTTCAAGATGTTTTTCGGCTTCAAAATGGGCTTGGGCCGTCAGCCTGTCCTGTCTCCGCGCCCGCTTTCCTTCTTCCTCGGCCTTTAACAGCCGCACAAGAAATTCCTCATAGTCCCAATTAGTTGCCCGGGCTTCCTCTATGAGTTCCTGAAATTGCTCCCGCATATCAACAAGCTTGAACTGCTTCATCTTTGAACGGATATACTCGGTGCTGTTCTGCTCATTATTATTCATGCGGTCCCCTCCTTCAGCACTTCCTCATAGTATTGGCAGCTGCGCATAAGAGCCCCTGTCTGTTTTTCTTGCACAATGCACTGGGATGATATGGCTTTCTCTTCTGTCGGGGAAGGTTTGGACGTCCTGTTGTATATCTTGAGCATTGCACGGAATGACTTAATGTCAAGCGTCCCCCTTATGACAGCCTCTCCTATGAGGGCATCGAGCACATCGTCATCGTAGAGTTCCCGGAGTTCCATTATCTTCCTTGCATAGTGCGTCGGCTGGTCATATTTCTTTGCGGCTTCTGTAAGGAATAACGTGCCGTTCGAAAAGATCTCTGTAAAATCCCACCTTATCTGCGGGATCGAAGTAGGAACCTTATTGGCAATCTCTTCGTAATGCCCCGGCTCCATAACAGTCTTATGCTTTCCGTCTTCAGCTTCTTTTCTGAGGATGAGCTCCCCGTTTTTATCAAAGATCTCAATACGGAAGCCATAGGAAATGCGAAAGAATACTGTCTTGTCAACATATTTTACCGGAACGCTGTATTTGTTTGCGTTTATGCTTACAAGGCTGTCGGGGCTGACTTTCCGTGGCTTCATCTGCTTCATGTAATACCGTTTCTTCGGCAGAGGCTGAAGCATCGCTTTTTCCTCCAGCATATAATGGTCGTTGGGAATCCTTCCTGTCGTGCCGTGGACCTCATCGCACCATTCGTTGACGAATTCCTTGCCGCGCCTGTTCAACTCCTCCATCGTGGCAAAACCGTTGCCCTTTATAAGCTGCTGCTCGATATAATAGAATGGGCGCTCGACCTTTCCTTTTTTTCGGGGCCAATAGCATGGGCATGCATTCAGTTCGACTCCAAGATGCTTTGCAAGCAGCAATGCATGGGGATTGTACCGTATCTCTTCCTCGGATTTCGGATTATTCTCTATGACAAGGGCTTTAGGGTTGTCAATCAGCAATTCCAGTGTGACCCCGCCGAGATCTTCAAAGAGCTCTTGTATAGCTTCATAGATGGCATCCGCATCTTCACGAAGGGAAAAACAGATCGCTTTTTTTCTTGACGCTGCCAATATCATGGAGAAGCAGTACACCGTTCGGATACGCAGACCAACCTCAACCTCGTATTCTGACCAATCAAACTGCGCCTGGTCTCCGGGAGGGCTCTCATGCCTCACAGTGGCTTTGGGGCTTATAAGGCCAATATCCTCATCTATCCGCCTGAGAAACGTATAAAGAGGGCCTATGCTTCCGGTGTAGCCACGATTACAAAGCTCTCTGAAGATACGGGTGCCATTGAAGTTATACGGATCACATCTCCATTCGATGATCTGCTCCTTAAATGGATCGATTATCGACGGGTATGCCTTTCTCTGGTACACAGGCTCAGAATCCATTTCCAACAGCTTTTTTACCGTATTTCTCGCAATACCAAGCAGCCGTGCCGTTTCTCTTTTGGATCCGGTCTGCTTGTAGACTCTCTGGACTGCCGCCCAGTCTTCCATATGCTTCACCTCTTCTTTCCTCCTTTCCGCAAGTGAATGCGAAAAGGATTATATTTTCTCTTAAGAGGTGGGTCAAATCACAACGTTAAATTTTCAAGGTTCAGTATACAAAACCAGATCGGATCACTTACTCATTGCCCTTCATGGGTGGGTCAATTTTACTCGTTAATCCTGGGTCAATTTTAAGGTTTATCCGCAGGTATTAGTATTTATGCTTTAATATAGCCCCCAGATGGTATATAATATCAGTATAATAATGAGGGGAGCAAACTGATATGAATACCACATCTTCGATAGATCTGCAATCGTTCTATCCCAAGGAGTTGAAGATCCTTGGAGTGGATGAAACGGATAAAAAATAACCATTTACATGCATTCCGTTAGCGGAACATGCAGATGTGTCCGTTGCGGGGCCCTGCTGACAAAGCACCATGGATCACACCACAGAAATGTTCAGGATCTTCCAATCCTTGGCAAGAGAGTCGAATTGAAATGCCAGATATTTGACTATGAATGCACATGCGGCGAATCCGGGGCGTTTGCATCAACCGAAACCTTTGATGGTTTCCTTACCTATAACAGCAGGATGACGGAACGTCTTGAAGATTTTGCCTGTGCGCTTGCAGTCGAAACCAGCTGCGAATCCAGCGCAAGGATACTTAAGTCAGTCAATGTCAAGATAAGCGGTGATACGGTCATCAGGCTTCTTGAAAGACGATATTCCGAACAAGGTGTTCCGGAGTGTGGTTCTGTGATAGGCGTGGATGACTTTGCATTCAAAAAGCGCCAGTCATACGGAACGATAATAGTAGACGGGGCGACGCATAAACCTGTAGCAGTGCTGGAAGGCAGAGATGGAAAGTCGTTAAAGGAATGGCTGGAGAAGAACAAACATGTTACGGCTGTTACAAGGGATCGAGCATCAGCATATGCAAAAGCAGTAGAGGAAGTGCTTCCGGACTGTATGCAGATAGCGGACAGATTTCACCTTCATCAGAATCTGATGGATGCAGTAAACAAGGTCCTTGGAAGGGAGATGCCTGCATCAGCCGCCATGCCGATTGAAGAGCAGGACAGACCCGATAAAGCTAATGAATTATCCGCCGTTGAGACGACGGAAGGTAAAAAAAACCGAAGGCAATGTGGATAAACTGTCGGCCGCCGAGGAAAAACGCCTGCAGTTAATCACACAGATACAGGAAATGTATCGGTCGGGAGATTCTATCCATAAGATTGCAAAGAAACTCGGAAAGGCGCGGCCGACCATAAGGAAATATGTAGATGGCGACCCGGATAAACTCTGTATAAATAACAAGCATGGGATGCTGGGCGGGTTCGATGATCTCATTATAAAGATGATCAAGGAAGGGCATACACAGACGGAGATTTATAAAAAACTAAGTGATCTCGGCTGCTCCTGCACAAGCAGCAATGCAAGACAATACATACGCAAAATTGCAGATCGCTATGGATTGGAACTGGCAAAGCATCATGGCACTGTTCCTGGAAATAGCCGTACATGTGAAAAGGCTGAGGCTGATTATATTATATTACCAGAAAAGGAATATTCAACCATATATGGATGAATATAGGCCTTACGGATAAACACCATGAATATCTTTGGGAGAAATATCCGGTTCTTCAAGAAATCGAGATCTGCGTACGACAGTTCCGCTAATTGTCAAGGTAGTTGTCAGTAAAAAGCTTAAAACTTTTGTTGTTCTGCATTCCTCTTGCTTGTCCGGTTCTACCATGACCAGAATAAGCTGTAAATGACAGGCGGCTTCGCCGTCGCTGCGCGATCATTGACA
>JAIKXO010000136.1 GCA_024684065.1 Lachnospiraceae bacterium | reverse complement strand
GTATCAATTTCAAGTTTAAAAATTAAAGCGGAAACTGATACCAAACTGTTCGCTAATATAACAAAAAAAATCCCGGGAGCGCCCTGTTTTCTATATTCCTGGCTACATTCCTGGGTTCTGGCATTATGAACAAGTATGTATCAGATACGCTTAAATCGACAATTGTTGTCGATGCAACTGAATTTGATACAATACTGCAACTGAACGTGATACAAAGAGTTTTCAGACGATATTATTGTATCAAATTACTTAAATTTTTCAGCTTGGAATTGATACAAAGTCGGCTTTTTCAACTCTATTTGATACAAAGTCGGCTTTTTTGCAAGTCTGAATTGATACAAAATCGGCTTTTTCAACTTTAATTGATACAAAGTAGGCGATTTCAACTTAAATTTATACGAAAGTGGTTGTTGATGAAGTTATATTTGATACAATATTTGGACTTAATGCGACACGAAACTGGATAGATGCGTAGAAATCCAAACGGCTTTAATTCATGAGGCACCCTCTCCCATCAGGCAGCTATCCGATATATGGTTACCGTGCTGTCGTTCTTCTGGTCCACCTCATATATCACCGGAGGTATATTTCTCCATTCCTCGTAAAAATCAAATGAACTGCGCTTTTGAATGTCTTTCCGGTACTTTTCGGACTGGTACCAGAACTGGTCACGGGCAATCAGGCATTTTAATACTGCCCGCATTTGGGATGGTTTCATTCCGCCAACAGGCTTCAGGCTGTTCAATGTATCGACTTCATAGTCCAGCCTGCCCAGATTCGTGCTGTAGGTATCATAGACATCCCTGCATGCCGAACTATACGGCTTCAGGATATAATCAAGGCTGAAAACGTCCCCGAGATAAATACACCCTCTCACCGCATAGCAGTATGAGGCCCTTATCACCGGTTCGTTACCTGCGGTGCAATCGTCCGGTACACAATCATTTATATGAGGATAATTGCCCGGATATCCTGTTTTTCCCACCTGCCCTACATAGTCCAGCATGCAGGCCAACTCCATGACCCGGTGGAGGCATGTCTCAGCATATGCCTGCAAATGCCTGCCCTGCCGGAAATGCTTGAAGTACTTAACTGTAGAGCTGTATTCCATTCCGTTGCTTAAAGTCCCGAGCGTGAACACCGAAACCGCATTATTTATAAAATAATCCCAGACTGAACCAGCATACGCCTCATAATCAATATCAGGGCTTATGTAGCCGACCGCCTCTCTTCTACCCTTCCTGAGGAACCTGTCATAAATCTGGTCATAAAGCTCCTCCGGCTTTGGGGCTGTATAGCCGACGTAGCGCACGTCCGGAAGTAAAAAAGTTGTTAGGAGAACTGTTCCCTCACGTACCGGTCGAATCCCGGAAGCGCAAAGACAAACCTTCCCCTGACATCATTGAGGATGCCTTTTTTTATCAGCCTCTTCTTATAATTAGAGGCCATGCTCTTGCTTACCCCCGCCCGGGATATTACGTCCGAGACGCTTGTTTCGGCCGCGGCATCCCCGGCAATAAGCCCCGCTATCTGCCTGTCGGTTTCCGACATGTCCGTCCAGAGCTTATCATAAACACTGTCGGCGAGGAGAAGATCAAGCTCAGGCAGGACATCATCCATATCGATATCCTTGTCTCTTAAATGCCGTTTCCAGACCGTATATCCCAAAGCCTGCACAGCATACGGATATCCGCCTGTAGCCGCGGCCATTTTCCTGATCGTTTCCTCCGGAAAGTCAAATATCCTCGAATACATACCGGCAACCGCAGTTTTATTGAGGGACGCAAACGACAGCTTTGGCGCTCTCTGCAGGAAGGTCAGCGTTTTTTCATTCTGAAGATCCTCAATGATGTCATACACACCGTTCATGATGAGGAACACATCATAATCCTTCATCAGACAGGACTGAAAGAAATGCGAGAAAATCCTCATCTCCCGTGTTGAAGCAACATCATCTATCGTTATCAGAAGCCTCTTATTCTTCTTTTTAAGCGTTTGCAGCAGCTTATCAGCCATCACTTCCGAATCTGCATCTTTGGACTGTTTCGAAACAGATATTCCTATTCCAAAAGCAGACAGAGGAAGATTCTCCTCCTGGAAAAGCTTCCGGCATCCTTTAAGGCCGCATAATTTTGCGCTTAAGCCGCCAAGCATGTCATCTTCTATGATCAGGTTGATCACATACCAGTCTTTGCGCTGTGCAAAAAGCTTCATAAGCTTGGCCGTAAGGGCAGATTTTTCCGAGCCTCTGACTCCCGTAAGCAGTATTATCTGATGCGAAGGAACAGCTGCAGTAAAGTCGCTTATGATCTCCTCTACAAGACTCTCCCTTTCTATTTCCTGTAAAGGCTCCCTGCCGAAAGTGATGGAAAAAGGATTGCTGTTACCCGCTGCAGCACCCTTATGAACTCCTGTGAACTCCTATAATGCTTGTGTATTATTATGAACTGTTACGAACATTATGTAACAATGTGAACTTTTATGTACTCTTGTGAACTATTATATTGCATCACAGGCGCCCCGTTAACGAGTCAAAGCCTCAGGGCCTTAACCCCCTGCAAATAAGAATAAGCCTTTACCTCATGGCCGGCCTCTCTGAGCATGGACAGCATGCTTATTCCGAACATCACTCTTCCCAGGCCGTGAAAGCCTCTGAAGACCCCATAGATTTTCATATAACGCCGCTTCAATCCCGTAATAAACCAACAGAAAAGATTTGTGACAGCATTTCACGGCCAGGCGGATTGACTTCAGGAAATATTATTTTATCACAACAGTCGATACTATATCGCTCCCCGAGCTGAATTCCATCTTAAGGGAATGGCTTCCTGCTTCAAATGTCTTCAGCAGCTCCCCGGAAATCACTATCTCGAAAGTTCCGTTGGAATGATCCCTGATCGTATACTGGCTGAAGCTCAGACGCTTTCCGTCGAGATAAACATTGCTGAGCATTGTTGCCGATCTGCGTACATATAGCCTGAATCCGGCATCCGCCGCACGGGTGAATACTCCGTTTGTAAGGGAAAGTGAAGACAATTCATTAGCGGCCATTATCTCCTTTAGAAGCTCCGCGATCGCCTCAGGATCAGCAGGGATTGAAGGAATGCCCTCCAAGGCACTATTGGAGCTTGAGCTGTCTTCATTATCATTTTCATCGTTGTCAGATTTTTCGTTATCATTCTCTTCATTTTCAGCAGGCTCATCATTCCCGCCATTATTTTTCATCTCGTTCAATGTACAGATCCACGTTATCAGTGTTGTTATATCTGCGTAATCGACTAAAACCCAGCACAAGCCCCCATCAATGATCTCTTGCACTAAAGAATAATAGGTATATGAGTTGGGCATGCTCGCGGCAAGTTCCGCTTTCTTCTCAGGGGTATCTCCGAAACGGCCATTACTGGCTGCAGGATCATTGTCGGAATCCGCCAGCCATAACCCGGTGACCTTGCCGTTTGTACTTTCCAACGAGGAAATCGTCAGCCAGTGGGCGCCGTCTAATAATGAAGTGCCATTCCACCATCTGAGCAGAGCGCCGGCCGCCATACCGGCCATATCGCCGAGCACGTTCATGATATCCCCCTCAAGTACGTATGTAAGCTTAACGTCCTCTTTGTCTAATGCCCCGGGCAGCAGCCTGCCTGCAGGCGCGCCCTCCTTAAGCTGTGAAGTACCCTCATCTCCCTGATACTGATAATCGCCGTCTATAAAATAACGGATCGCTCCGTCAGGGACTCCGGCCTCATCGGTAAAGCACTTTCTGAAATAATCAAAAACCTCATCCTCGCTTTCAAACAGTTTATTTGTTAGCGGATTTACCGCCTGCTGTGCATAGCCGGCCGTCCAGAGCATATTTGCGGCGGTCGCCGCCCAGCACAGATTGGTATCGTAACCCAGGTCAACGTCATCATTAGAATATTTTTCCGCATCGATGTAATCATCGTTTACCTTCTTCTCTTTTCCTCCGACAGGACTGGATGCCGATAATAAGAGGGTCTCGTCTGCATTCTCTCCCTCTTTCACGGAAACAGCCTCTTCCTCGGCCGTGGTTATATCTTTCTCGGTCAGGGTTGTATCTTCCTCAGTCGGGGTTATATCTTCTTTGTCCGGAGTTATCTCTTCCTCAGCCTGGGTTGTCTCTTCCTCGGCCGGAATTGTATCATCGGATGCGGGTGCCGCGGCTTTCTCTTCAGCCGCAGGCGTGGCAGCTTCAGCGCCAGACACAGCATCGACCGCAGGAGCTACGGACACCTCTGCATCAGTGGCAGATACAGGATCGGCCAAAGGGGCTTCAGACACCTCGGCACCGGCCGCAGGCACAGCAGGGGCGGCCGCAGGTATCGGTTCAATCGCAGACACATCAGCATCGTCCGCAGGCGCCGATTCCGGCACAAACGCGAAGATCACCTCAGGATCAGCCAAAATCGAAGGATCGATCGCAGGTGCGGCAGCTTCAGCGGCAGGGGCCTGCTCTGTCACAGGAGCTACGGGCACCTCGGCACCGGCGGCGGACACAGCAGGATCGGCCGCAGGTATCGATTCAACCGCAGACACCTCGGCATCGGCCGCAGGTGCCGCGGAATCATCGGCTGCAGGCGTCTCAGTCTGAAAAGCGAATACCGCAACAGGATTTGTTCCTTCAACAATAACGGTGACTATAGACGTTGGCGCAGCTTCCTCGGCAGGTGCCGGATCTTCGCCCGTGGCCGCTTCCGAAGCCGGAGCTGGTTCATCACCCGATGCCGCTTCCGAAGCCGGAGCTGGTTCATCGCCCGATGATGACTCCTCTGCCGGAGCCGATTCCTCAGCCGGGGCTGACTCTTCGCCCGATGGCGACTCCTCCGCAGGGCCTGATTCCTCGCCCGATGTCGACTCCTCGGCCGGGGCTGATTCTTCGCCCGATGCTGACTCCTCCGCAGCTGACGCTTCCGATCCGGCTCCGCTTCCGGGATCATCAGCCAAAACCGTAAGCGGCGCTCCGAATGACATTGTAAAACATAAAAGCAGTGCAATCAGTTTCCTGCTCAGATTCATACTAAACTTACTATACTTTCTCATGTTCATTTTCCGCCTCTTCTTTTATTATGCTAAATTTAATGTTGTCAGGACACTTAAGGTGAGCAAACCGACAAGTTTAAATTCGGCTTAGGTCCGTTCACCAAAAGAATCGGGGACATTATTATACATTATTTCTCAGGGAGTATGCAAATATGTTATAGATCAACCTGCTATAACATCATTAATCTCCTTCAGCGACTTTTCTCCGGCCGATAGCTTTATTAACATATCCGCATAAAGATCGGCCGCGGTAAAAGCATTTGCCATGCTCACGTTCATCTGTTCAAACAGCTCCTCTCCCGAAAGCCTCATTGGAACCGGCGTAACGAGCCTGTAACAGAGAAGGGAGGCATCGCTGTCCACTGAATAGCTTCCGCAGGGCAGCCTGAAGTTAATATAAGACATTGCTTCAAACAACTCCGGCAGATGCTCACTGCCCAGATCGTCCATAAGGGTCAGCACAGCACAGAAATGCTGTACAGTATCCTCTTCGGATGAGGGAGGGGCGAAAAAGAATTCTCCTATCCCTCCTTCCATATCCCCCGCTTCTCCGATCCCGTCAAGCACCACGGTCAGTATCTCCGGCTCATTCTCACCTTCAGGCTCCCTGATATCGCAGGCAACAAGCTCCTCCAGAAGGGAATCCCTTATCCTTATTAATAATTCATGTCTTTCTTCCTTTATTTTTTCTATGTCCATATCATGCCTCTCTATAGAAACGACCCTTTTCCCGTTTATTTTCCGTTCATCCTTCTTGCCAGAAGCTCGGAGCCCGGTATCTTCTTTTTCTCGTCATAAGGAAGCCCGAAGCTCTTGACCAGCTCAATATAAGCCTTTCTGCGCTCGCCTTCCACCCTGTCCTCATCATCGCCAAAGAGTCCCCGGATGATCTGGTCGGAATATTTCCTGGCGATCTGGTCGCAAGCCGAAGGCACGTCCGCGCATCCGGCAGAGGCCGCAAGCACTCTCCGCATTCTGAGCTTGAACATATCAAGGTCATTGACCCTCTGCCCTCTTGCCTCCATATCCTTGAGCGCATTCTTTATAAATTCATCAAACTGGAAATAAGCGTCAAACATTGCCTCACGCATCCGGGTAAGCTTCATACCGCTCAGGATACCTGTAACAGCGCCGAGAACAGCACCTGCGCCGCTGACGAGCGTGCCGATGACGGGAACGGTAAGCCCCGTTACCGTCATAAAGGATGCCACAGTCTGGACTCCCGCATAGTTTCTCTTTCTGTCACTGATCTTTTGAGAAAGTTTCAGCATATTTCTGTCAAATCTGGCCTTTCTAAATTCCTTCTCCCTTCGGTCCTTCTGCTCTCCCGTTTCCAGCCTGGCCCGCCTGGCGCTCTGTTCCTTTGTCTCACCCTCAAGCTTTAAATGTTCAATATATCTTTTGTTTATCCTGTCCTTCAGGAGCTTTGATGCCTTATCCGAGTTTCTGCAGTCGAAATGCCCTGATAAGGCGGTGTAGAGATCCGTTCCGGCTTTAAGCCCTGCCACTGAAATTCCGACAGCTTTTGTAAGGGCGGCGGCGCCGGGACTGTCAGCCAGATCCTTCACTGTCTCCACAGCTGTCAGTACTGTATTGCCCGCGGCTCCTGCCGACTGCAGGATCCCCGCTGCCGCGGCCGTCCTGTCTAAGCCGTGCATATTATTCCAGTCGGTTACCAGGCTGTACACCCCGTAGCAGAGCCCTAACAGGCTTCCGAGCGAATTAATAGTGGCGGCGGTAACGGCTGAGCCGTAGGTGCCGGGCTTCATAAGACTGTTATCCTTAAGCTTCCAGTAAGTCGGGTTATATTTTTTCTCCCTTATCGAACCGGCGGCAGCCTTCACGGAGTCTCCAAACAGGATCGCGCCGTTTACGCTTAGATGCACATTCTGTGCCGCGAGGGCTCCCGCCTGCTTATAAATATCTGTATTATCGATAAGGTCGGTACGGTTGGTATCCTTGACATTATAGTATTTTTCATTTTTCCTGAGGGTTTTCTTCCCCTCCCCGTCAGTATCTATCTCTCCGAGGCTTTCCCCGTAACGTATAGCCTCCCCCACTGCATCGTCAGCCCGGATCAGCTCCTCAAGCTCCTTCAGGAACACCTGCTGCTTTGCGTTAAGAGAATCCCTGTCTTTTTTTGATGCCTTCTTTCCGAGCTCCTCCACCCTGAGCGCCTCGTCACGAAAGGCTTTCGCGCTCTGGAAAGTCCTCGCAAGCGTATAGGTACGGTATTCCTCCTTCTTCTTCCTTAGCTCTTCAAGCTCCTTCCCCTTTACCTCCTTAACTCCCGCGTCAAGCTTCACGCAGTCCTTTATCAGGCTCCGGTAATCTTCGTTCACCTGAAGGGACTCCGTCACCTTTCCCATATAAGTATAGCTGCCAAAAATTCGGGACATGACCTTGAACTTTGACGCAAGCATCCGGTCCTTAAACCTGTCAAGGTTCGGGATATAGCTCTGGGAGGCAAAAACGTCAAAGACCCCCGGGTTCTTTCGCTGCCTTGTCTCTATCAGATAATAGATGAACAGTCTTTCTCTTTTTGATGCTAGTTAAGAGGTTAGTCGCATTGAATTAGTTTAAGGATATATTCTCCATCCTCCCATCTCTTGCATAATAGTATTAGGTTTATGACAAAGAAGGGAGGAAATAATCCAAATACAGTACAGAAGGCAGATGCCTTCCTGATTATCCTTACAATCAGAGAAGGCGCGCCCCGCTTTCTCTGTTGGCATACAGAAGCATGATAGCAGGATTCAAGAAAGCGAGGTAAAAAGGCATGAGCAAACCAAGAGGCACGCCGTTTGACGATGTGTTCAAGACGCTTGTAAGGGA
>JAIKXO010000238.1 GCA_024684065.1 Lachnospiraceae bacterium | reverse complement strand
CCTCGAGGAAAACAGGCATCTGAAGGAAGAGAACAGCAGCCTTAAAGAACTGCTCCGTAAGGAGATTGAAAAAAACGAGCTGAAGACCCGGACGACTTACGGAAGGAGTACAGAGAAGCTCTTATCGCTTATAAACTCAGCAGCAAATAAGCCTGAGGATTTTGAAGACGAGAAACAAACAGAGGAAGAAAGAGCAGCTGAAGGGCGTATCATAACCTTCTCGACAGCGGGGAATAAGGGTAAACACCAAGGTAGTGAAGGCAGAGGCAAAGACGGGGATAATGTCGGCGAACAAAAAAAGAACCGAAAAGCAAGCCTCAAACAATCCCTGGAAAACCTTCCGCGGGAGGTATTGTATCTTCTGGATATAGAAAACCTTAATACGCTTTATGGGGAGGGAAACTGGAGAATAGCCTTCTGGCGTGGGCACATATCAGTAGAAAAAATGCCGGTTTCCTATTATGCAAGATATATACTGACACCTGTGATCTCAAACGGTCTTGAGCACGAGCTGCATACGATCCCGTATTACAATCTGCTTTTGCCGCATACGTATGCATCTGCCCCAATTATAGCAGATATACTTTACAGGAAGTTTGTATTGAGCCTTCCTTTTCACAGGCAGGCAATAGATTATAGTATGTCCGGCATTGATCTTAGCAAACAAGTGATTCTGCATTGGGTGAATGCGATAGTTCCGGAGTTCTTTGAACGGATCAGGACATACATGACGGAACATCTCATACGCAGCGGATATATGCAGAGTGATGAGAGCTATTTTCAGGTGAATAAGGATGAAAGAGGCCCCGGACATAAGGGGTTTATGTGGATACATTGTACAAGCGAGATGCTTGATATACATCCGGTCATAGTCTTTTATTATGAGGCTACCCGGGGAACTGAGCATCTAAGGCAGCTCTTTGGTGAATTTATCGGATATATAATCTGTGATGCATATATTTCCTATCAGGTGCTGGGTAAGGAAAATCCCCGGATCACTGTCGCCGGATGTTTAATGCACTGCAGGCGGTACCTTGCAGAAGCTTTGTTTGTGAATGATATATCGTCAATGACTGACGAGGAGATAAACGCTCTTTCGGAGACTAAGGCACTTCTTTTGATAAGAGAGATCTATATCGCTGAAAAATCTTTAAGGGATCTGTCAGCAGATGAAAGATTAAAAGAGAGACAACGCATAGTAAAACCGAGGGTGGATGCCTTTTTCGAGTTCATACACTCACTTATCGGACCTGGCATGGTGCTTTCAGAGAGACTTAATAAAGCAGTACAGTATGCCATTAACCAGGAGGAAAAGCTCAGGGAATTCCTTAATGACGGGAACATCCCCTGCGATAATGGTCACAGTGAGAGGATTATTCGTGCCTACAGCGTGGGAAGAGCCAACTGGCTTTTTGCAGACACATTAACCGGAGCAAATGTAAATGCGATAATGTACTCAATCGTGGAAACAGCAAAAGCTAATGGAGCAGATGTAAGACTCTATCTTCAGTATCTGTTGGAAAAAACGGCAGGAGCAATAGATGCTGGAACTGCAGATGACAGGACATTTCTGGAAAGTATGATGCCCTGGTCTTCGGAATACAGAGAATATGAAGAAAAGTTAAAAAGGACGGCGTTGGATTCGCTTAAAAGCCTGTTTGTTGAAACGGTCAGGCCAAGAACACCGATAAAGCGAAAACAAAAGGCAACCAATGATTTGGCTGCCTTGAATGATACCGCATAGCCTGATCCGGATATAGCAGCATCAGATCCAGAATATACCCACCTGATCGGAAAAGTCGCCGATTTTTCCGACCGGTAGCTGATACCCCCATAACTGTAACATGCTCTGCGGGGTGTATTGTAGACGCTAAAACTTTACCGCTTACGAATTCTCCGCCACCGGCATACTCCCTTTATACCGAATATTCTTATCATACTTGTCCACGCCCTCTTCTCCACCGAGAACAAAAGGCTGAGTATAAAAACCATCATCTCTGAATTTGACAGCTTTAATCTCCATTTTTTCCTCCTTGCTTACTCTACATAGTGAATCCTGTTTTCATCATAGCGATTTTGCTGTTCACGGCTCTCTGCCGGATAGCCATATGGAAAGATGGCAAATGCTCTCAGATGATCCGGAATATTGAGCACATCTTCAACTGCCTTCATGCGATCCTCCCACGGTGCAATGCCAAGCCATACTCCTCCAAGTCCCTGGGCATCCGTTTCAAGCCAAAGATTTTCCATAGCTATGGACATATCGATCTCGGCAAAATCAGGCAGGTAACAGTCTTTCCGATATACAGAAACGATTACTGCAGGTGCATTTGCCGCAGGTCTGGCATTGGGGTTAGTCTCTGACAGCTGAGCAATCTTCTTCCTGTCTGTAACAACATAAAATTCCCATGGCTGCTGATTTGCCGCTGATGGTGCCTGCATGGCTGCACGAAGTATGGCCTTGGTTTTTTCTCTCTCGACAGGCCTGTCTTCAAAACGTCTTACACTGATTCTGTGAAAAATATTTTCCACCTATCATCCCTCCTTTAGTCTTCGCTTTGGCAGGGGTGTTTTCAGATTCCCGGTTTTTGACTTCGTAGCGCCGTAACTCTCATCCAGCCACCTGCATACATCATCAAAAGGAACCATTCCATCAAGAACCATCGATATCCAATTCCATTTACTGC
>JAIKXO010000211.1 GCA_024684065.1 Lachnospiraceae bacterium | reverse complement strand
AAACGCACATATTTTGTGCGTTTACTATAATTCTTCAAGTATGACCGGGGCTGTAAGCCGGGTTCTGTCTTGAACGGTCATCTATCTGGGCACGGCCCTTTCGGGGCCGCGGGAAATATCCCGCCTGTCGCCAGGCGCCTCAAGCGATCTACCTGAAGGTCTGCGCGCCCCGCCTTCCCAAAGGAAAGGAAGGATCGCGCAAGGCCGGGCAAGCCCTGACCTTCTGCTTGATCTTGCTTCGGATGGGGTTTACCTCGCATATGTTGTTACCAACACACCGGTGGTCTCTTACACCGCCATTTCACCCTTACCCTGCTCTGAATTTCATCCGACGGGCGGTATCCCTCGGAAGACCTGATGCATTAAACGGTTTTATGTAAACCGCTACAGCCTTCCTCGTGATACATGGCATTCGCCAAATGCATCCTGTGAAAAGATCATATGCTCCTGCCAGCACGACATCTGATCTTTTCACAGGATGCGCCCGTCTCATTGCCGGGCGGTATCCTTTCTGTTGCACTTGCCTTGGAGTCGCCTCCACCGGACGTTATCCGGCATCCTGCCCTGTGAAGCCCGGACTTTCCTCGCCTTTCGAAACCTACTCGGCGCGACCGTCCGCCCCAGTCAAACCCTTAGTTTTGATTTATCAAAACTAAGGGTGACCGAAAAGATGTGTCTTTTACATCTTTTCGGCAAACACTATCATATAATAAAGAACTACACCGGGAACATCGACCCTCCCACGAATTCCCTGATGATCGAATTATTGGGGAGGTTCTCGCTCGTAACTCCTACAAAATAATCTAGGAATTTAAGAAGCCTCTTGGCCTCCTGGTATTCGCTGTCATCCTTACCTATCGAGAACAGCAAAGGCTCCGCAAACTGTTTAAGCACGGCAAGCTCGTAAATAAGCGCGGAATTGAACATGGCATCCGCCGATTCCTGGAAGGGGAAGATGTTCTCTTCCTCTCCCCTCCTTACGGAGCCCCACATGGCAAGAGTATTCCTTGCGGAAGTTCCCCTTGTCCTGTGATCCCTTACCATCCTCCTTATGAGCCTCCCGTCCGTAGTGGCTATACGGTTGTGCTCATCGACATTAAGGGTGGTCAGGGAGCTTATATAGATCTTATATTTGCTCTCCTTAGGGAGCGAATGGGACATTTTCTCATTGAGCCCGTGGATGCCCTCGATGACAAGGATATCCTCCGCCCCGAGCCTTTTATAGTTGCCTCTGTACTCTCTTGCACCGGTCTTAAAATTAAATGTGGGAAGCTCCACCGTCTCCCCTGCGAGAAGAGCCGTCATGTCCCTGTTAAAGCCCTCGACATCAATTGCTTCAAGACATTCGAAATTGTAATTTCCGTCTTCGTCTAAAGGAGTGTCCTCCCTGTTTTTGAAATAATCATCAAGTGCTATGGGATGGGGAACGAGCCCATGAGCCCTGAGCTGTACGCTCAGCCTGTGTGAGAACGTTGTCTTTCCCGAAGATGAAGGGCCCGCTATCATGACAAACTTAATGCCCTGCCTTTTCACTATATCCTCAGCGATCTTAACGATATTCCCCTCCTGCATCGCCTCCTGCACGAGAACCAGATCGTTAAAGCCTCCGGAACATATCCTGTCGTTAAGCTCGCCTACGGTGGAAACCCCCAGCCTGTTCGCCCAGTCCGTCGTCTCCTTCATGGTCTGGTAAAGCTTTATCGGTACCTCTATATGCGGCACGACACCGGGCTCCTTCCTCGTGGGGAGCTGCAGGATAAATCCGTCGTCATAGGGATGCAGCTCATAGGAGGTTATATATCCCGTGCTCGGCACCATATATCCGTAATAATAATCGTGATAATCCTCGAGGCTGTATACGTTGACCCTTGAAGCCCTTCTGTATTTAAAAAGCTTCTCCTTGTCGCTCATGTTATGGTTTCGGAATATCTCGATCGCATCGTCAATGTGATGGGACATTTTGCAAATCGGCAGATCCTCCGCAACCAGCTCGTCCATCCTCTTTTTCACTTTTTTCAGGAGATCGGCATTTAAAGTGAAATTCCCCGAGGTCAGGCAGAAATAGCCCTTACTTATCGAAAACTCGATACGGAATTCCTTAATGTTCTCCTCTCCCACTACATCCGTAAAAGCCTTTACCAGTAAGAGACAGGCGCTTCTCTTATATGTCTGATAGCCGCTCTGATCCTTTAGGGTCACAAAGGAAACCGTCGAATCCCTTCCGACCTTTTTATTCAGCTCATTGAGCTTTCCGTTTGCAACAGCTAAAACGATCCTTGAATCATACTGACGCTGAAATTCCTTTGCTATCTCTTCAAAGGTTACGCCTTTTCTGTAATCCTTCTCCACATTGTTAACAACAACTCTGATAGATTTTTCCGCCATTTTCAACCCCCTGTAAAAAAAATCATACTATCCTGAAGGGCTCATCGACAGGATGAGTGATCACCTCAAGCCCCTCACAGTTCTCCGTTATATAATCCTTCATGTAATCTATGAACAGTTTCTCTATCCCGTAATGTCCCGCGTCTATTATCGCAAGGCCGCAGGCTACCGCGTCTATCCCTTCATGATACTCGATATCGCCTGTGATAAGGACATCCGCGCCGGCCTTAAGCGCGTTTTTTATCTCGCTTTTTCCGGAGCCGGGACACACGGAAGCAAGCTCCAGATTACTGTCCATGTCGCCATAGATCCTGACATGCTCCACATTGAATCTTTCCTTTACATACTCGCTGCACTCGGAAAGGCTCATGATCCTCGGAAGTCTTCCGGTCCTTCCGATACCCTGCCTTACGGGGCCTGTCTGTTTTTGGGGGTCACCCTTCTCGGATGCGCCTATAATGCTTGGCCCCGGACTGTCCTCTGGTTTACTGCTCTCCTTCCCCTCATGAGTCACATCCAGGATATCGGTATCACGAAGCCCGAGGATCTCAGCGGCTGCATCAGCCATACCCATTATATCAAAATTTGTGTGCATCGCATAATATGAGATATCGTTTTTTATGAGCTTTAAAAGCCTTCTTCCGATAAAATCCTCATTCGTGATCTTTTTTATCCCCCTGAATATGAGAGGATGATGCGTTAAGATCATATCCGCCCCGTCCGCTACAGCCCGGCTTGCGACATCGTCCGTAACATCCAGCGCTATATAAAGCTTTTTTACATCCTTCTCCCGCCTTCCGCACAGAAGTCCGCAGTTATCCCAATCCAGAGCGTATTCAAGGGGAGAAAGCTCCTCCAGTAATTCAATAATATTCTGACATTTCATGATCCTGCTCCTGACTTAAACAAACCGGTTCCTCAGTTTTCCTTAAGCAC
The DNA here is from genome assembly GCA_024684065.1 of Lachnospiraceae bacterium. Next base: position 5,316 of record JAIKXO010000211.1, on the reverse strand, counting down.
ACGTTCCTTCTCTACCGGATTCGATCTGTTTATCACGGCAAGCGCTTCCTCAACGTAAAACAGATCCCTTTCTATTTCCGCCCTTTTTAAAAGAACACTTTCAGTCTCTTCCGAAACAGACAGTTTATCCCTGATCCCTTTAAGGATCTTACGCTGCCTGTACAGATATTCGCGGAGCAACGGGTGTTCCTCCTTTAGGAGGATCTCTCCGAATCTGTAATAAAGCTCTTTGTGTTCTTTCTCCCAGACATCCTCCGGCCTGAAGCCCTCCGACAGTTCCCGTTCCTTACTGCCGCCTCTCGCGCTTCTGTCCCCTGAGGCCTTCTGTCCCCTGTTATAATGCACGCATTTGATCACGGGATAGAACTTGTTCTCCTCTGTCACCATATCCTCGGAGATGATCAGAAAGCCCATGTCATCCAGATAATGACGCACCAGTGCCGGGTCTGACTGGGGTTCTAAGATAAGCTCCTTTGCCAGGTCACAGACTTTAATTCCTTCCCGGATCATCTCAACCATCAAAGGCCCGCCCATTCCGGCCATTATAACCGACTGCACGCTTCCCGGTTTTATACCCTTAAGACCGCTGCAGAGAATGGTTTCTATCCTGTCCGAAAGCCCCGCCTGCTCTATGTTTCTTTTTGCCGCTTCAATAGGCCCCCTGTTTATATCCGTCGCATAAACAAAGGGTGCGATATCATTCTCTGCAAGATATATCGCCAGATATGCATGATCACAGCCGACATCCGCGCATATAAGCCCAGGCGACACCATATTGGCTATGGCTTTAAGCCTTTCCGAAAGTGTAACCATCAGTCAAGATAATCCTTGAGCTTGCGGCTCCTGCTCGGATGCCTGAGTTTTCTTAAGGCCTTTGCCTCGATCTGACGGATACGCTCTCGGGTCACGTTGAACACCTGGCCGACCTCCTCAAGCGTCCTTGCCCTTCCGTCCTTAAGCCCGAACCTGAGCTCCAAAACCCTCTGTTCCCTGTCGGTAAGCGTCTCAAGCACCTCCGACAGCTGTTCCTTTAACAGGGTAAAAGCCGCGGCCTCGGCAGGAACCGGGACATTATCGTCCTGTATGAAATCACCCAGGTGGGAATCCTCCTCTTCGCCTATGGGAGTCTCAAGTGAAACGGGCTCCTGTGATATCTTAAGTATCTCCCTGACCCGCTCGACAGGAAGATCCATCTCCGCCGCAGTCTCTTCGGGGGTCGGTTCCCTTCCAAGCTCCTGCAGGAGCTGTCTGTTTACCCTGATAAGCTTGTTTATCGTCTCCACCATGTGTACGGGTATCCTGATGGTACGTGCCTGATCGGCGATCGCCCTGGTTATAGCCTGTCTTATCCACCAGGTGGCATAAGTTGAAAACTTGTAGCCCTTTCTGTAGTCAAACTTCTCTACAGCCTTCATAAGGCCCAGGTTTCCCTCCTGTATAAGGTCAAGAAAAAGCATACCCCTGCCGACATATCTTTTGGCTATGCTCACCACGAGCCTCAGATTGGCTTCCACAAGACGCTTCTTGGCATCCTCATCCCCTTCTTCCATTCTTTTGGCAAGCTCTATCTCTTCTTCTCCCGTAAGCAGGGATACCTTTCCTATCTCCTTTAAATACATCCTGACAGGATCCTCTACGCTTACGCCCTCTAAAACGGTAAGGTCGATATTCTCTACATCTACCTCTTCCTCTTCTGCGGGATTGAATTCCTCCTCGCTTACCTCGATATCGGTCAGCAGAAGATCATCATCGGGAAGCAGACTGTCCTCCTCCGGTATCCTTAAGATATCGATATTGTTCTGCTCGAGCATATCATAGATCTTCTCGTAATTGTCCTCCGAAAGCTCCATATCGGTAAACACTTCCTGGATATCATTGTTATCTATCACGTTTTTCTTTTTATGCCCCAGCTTGACCAGCTCATTAAGCTTCTCATCAAAGACAGTCTGGTTGTTTTCGTCCATAATGCTTTCCTCCTCTTTAATAAGGGAACCTGCCCCTTGTCCGGCACCCGTATTTCTCCTGATCACGGGTCCTGCTTTTCAAAAATCTTCTTTATATTCTCAAGCCGCCTGCGTTTTTCCACCGCAAGCTGCATATCACGGATGTCAGAAACTCCTTCCCTCATAAGGCTGTTAACGCTGTCCTCCAAAACCTTTAAGATCAGCTCCTTTAATGTCTTTTCCTTGTCTTTCTCCTCAAGCTCAAAGCTGAAATCCGAATTGAACACGGAAGCTATCTCCGACCTCTCGCTTTCATCCTGGTAAGCATCGAGAATTGCCGCCGGATTTAGGATCCCCCCTTCAAGCTGCAGAAACAGCCCTTCTGCCGCCGTCCTGTAAATTCCTTCCCTGAAATCCTCCGCTGTGATATATTTCTTTGCTTTCTCATATATCCCGGGCTCATCGGTCATCCATGTTAGGAGGTTCTTCTGGGCCATGATCGAATTGTCTTCCTTTGCGGCTTCGTTTTTCAGGGGTTTCGGCCTGTCAGGAACCGTTATCGATTCACCGATCATGGCCTGTTTTTTCACGAGCTCACTAAGGCTTTCTGCCTTTATCCCGTATTTTCCGGAGATCCCCTCGATATAATTGTCCCTCTCAAGGGCATCCTCAAACCTGACAAGCTTCTTTGCCACCTCCTTAAAGAAATCCGTTTTGCTGCCGGGATCTTTAAGATCAAATCCTCTTTCCTCCATCCTTATTTCAAAGTACAGGCTGTTTTCCGCCCCGTCGATCCTCTTCTGGTACTCTCCGGCTCCAAGATTTCTGATAAGCTCGTCGGGATCCTTGTACGGCTCAAGGTTTATCACGCGGCTGTTGATCCCGGCCTCCCTTAATATGCCGATCACCCTTATCGAGGCCTTAACGCCCGGTCCGTCCGAATCATAGCAGATAAGCACCTCGTCGGCATAGCGTCCCAAAAGCCTTGCCTGTCCCGGGGTAAAAGCAGTGCCGAGCGAAGCCACGGCCTGATTGAAGCCCGCCTGATGCTGGGTGATGACATCGATATACCCTTCGCATATGATAAGCTCTTTCTTTCTCGATTTTCTGGCGAAATTGAGGCCGTACAGATTTCTTCCCTTATCAAAGATCTCGGTCTCGGGAGAATTAAGGTACTTGGGCTCACCGTCTCCCATGACCCGGCCCCCGAAGCCTATTATCCTGTTCTGGATATCCATTATCGGAAAGATGACCCTGTTCCAGAACTTGTCGGTCATTCCGCGCTTCTCATCTTTATTGAAGATTCCGCTGTCGGAAAGGATCCCGTCATCAAAGCCCTTCCCCTTCAGATATCTGTAGAGGGAATTGGTCCCGGTCCTTGCGAATCCGAGGCCGAAAGCTTTCATGGTATCATCCGTAAGCCCTCTGTTCTTTAAATAATTAAGCCCTCTTTCGCCTGAAGGCTCCCTTAAAGCGTAATAATAATACTTTCCCGCCTCCTTATTAACCGCAAGGAGTTTTTCCCTCCTTGAGCGTTTTTTCTTATCCTCTTCGGAATCCTTTGCCTCGGGAAGCCTTATGCCTGCCCTGTCGGCTAGAAAGCTCACGGCCTCGTTGAAGGAATAGTTCTCATATTCCATAACGAAAGAGATAACGTCCCCGGACTTGCCGCAGCCGAAGCAATGATACATGCCCCGCTCGGGCCTGACGGAAAACGAAGGGGATTTCTCGCTGTGAAACGGGCAGAGACCGAAATAGCTGCTGCCTTTTTTCTTTAAATTAACATATGAGGACACAAGGCTTAATATATCATTTGCCTGCCTTACCTCCTCAACCGTATCCCTCTGATAGAACATACCGGGGCCTCACAGTGACCAGCTTTTAGGCATATACAGGTTTTCAAAGACATAGATCGCGTACCTGTCTGACATCGAAGAAACAAAGTCGCAGACGGCCCGGTCCTTAGTTACTCCCTTATCGTTCATAAGGTTTTTATATTCCTCCGGAAGACGTTCAGGCTCCCTCAGATAGTACTCATAGAGGCTTTCCACAAGCTTTTCCGCCTTGCTTTCCTCCTGTTTAACGACAGGGTTCAGATACACATTTTCAAACATAAACCTGCGAAGTTCAAACATAGCCTTTTCTATCTCGTCTGACATCACGATATCATCCTTTCCTGTGCTGGTAGTAATAACATCGTGGATCATCGTATTGAGACGCCTGGTGGTGGAAAACCCGAGAGTATTCCGAAGTTCTTTCGGGATATCCTCCTCAGAAAGCACCTTTGCCCTTATGGCGTCGTCCATGTCATGATGTATATATGCGATCTTATCTGAAAGCCTTACGATTTTTCCCTCCAGGGTTTTGGGCATCGACTTCGTCTTATGGTTTAAGATCCCGTCCCTTACCTCTTTTGTAAGATTAAGTCCTTTCCCGTCCTTCTCGAGCACCTCTACTACCCTGAGGCTCTGTTCGTTATGCCTGAAACCATCCACGCAGCACCTGTCAAGAGCACGCTCCCCGGCGTGGCCGAAAGGGGTATGTCCGAGGTCATGCCCGAGCGCGATGGCCTCCGTCAGATCCTCATTAAGCCTTAAGGCCTTAGCTATCGTCCTTGCATTCTGGGAAACCTCCAGGGTATGCGTAAGCCTCGTCCTGTAGTGGTCGCCCTCGGGGGTAAGAAAGACCTGGGTCTTATCCTTCAGGCGCCTGAAGGATTTGGAGTGCAGTATCCTGTCCCTGTCCCTCTGATACACCGGCCTGATATCACATTCCTCTTCTGTAATATCCCTTCCGAGGGAATATTTACTGAGAGACGCAAACGGGCTTAAAAGCTCCTCCTCTCTGTTTTCAACCATCTCCCTGATAGTCATTGGGTAAGTCCTCCGGAAATTGCTTCTGCAGAAACCCTGAGTTTGATTTATCAAACTCAGGGGGACCGAAAAGATATGTTTTTTACATCTTTTCTGCAATAATGGATTTGCCCCGCAAATCCTATCCACAAAAACTCTGAGTTATAACGGATCCGTAAAACAGATCCTGTCATCTATATAAGAATATTCGGCGAATAAGTCGGATTTCCTTTTTTTGTTTGTGAATATTTTGTGAACAAAAGAATCGTACTAATGATATGGGACAAGCGTCAAAAATCCAAACGACATTCAAGCCTGCCTGATAAGCGATTTGCTTTTGACGCCCTGATCATGGGAATATCAGTGTTATTGTCATAATGTGCGCGGACTGTTCCGGTATCCGCTTTGCAGGTGCCGGACAAACGCACGGAATATAAAATCTCTTTGCGGCATGCAGCAGGCACGTACCCGATAATGAAGCGGGAAGCGCACCCGCGGGAGGCATTATAGTTTCCCTGCCG
>JAIKXO010000135.1 GCA_024684065.1 Lachnospiraceae bacterium | reverse complement strand
TATTCCCAAAGGTTACCCGATGGGATAGGGGCATTGTGGACATGCCCTGTTCTGCAGGATGTACACATCCTACAGGCTCATGCCGCAAAGCGGCATAACAGAAACCCCATCCGATATCAGTCGGTTGTGGGAAGTTCATACGACACATCCGGGAATCGATCTGGATGGCATTCTGAACAGGTTGAGTTTTTACGGTTATTAAACTACAAAACAGGGCATTGAATGATAGTAGACAGGATATGCAATCTCATAAGGCCTAAACAGCATGTGGAAGAGGAAAGTGTCTCGTATGAGTACTGTCCTCGTTGTCAGGCAAACCTTACGCTGCAGAAGGGATACAGTAACGACCTGCCGTACTGGATCTGTAAGGGCTGTGGGGAGATGCTGATCAATCCGGAGATAGATACCGAGGTGTCGTGGATCTGTGATGGCTGTGGCGAGATGCTTAACATACAGCCGGGCTTCTCTGATGATTGTGACCATTGGACGTGCACCGGGTGCGGATATAAGAATAAGATAGATCCAAGCGAACTGTACCTGTCAGAAGATGAATACCAGGAGGCGAAGAATAACCCATATAACGGCCTTTCGGATGTTCAGATGCTTGAACTGTCTGTATATCAGGAAATGGATCATATTGTTGGACGAGATGACGTTATTATTGTCATGGATCCTGATACGAAGAAACGTTATATCAAAAAACTTCTCAGGATCTACGATAAAAGCATATACGAGTATCTGAAAGAAAATCCTGTCAGACATATGCCCCGAATAGTTGCTCTATATGAGAGCAGCAATAGCCTTATTGTGTTAGAAGAGTGTATAGATGGCAGAACGCTGGCTGAAATGATAGAGGAAAAAACATTATCCGAACTGGAAGCCGTTCGCATCGCAAAAATGATCTGCTTAATACTTAATGATCTTCATAATCTTCCAACTCCCATTATTCACAGGGATATCAAACCCTCCAACATCATTCTGACACCGTCCGGCGAGGTGTTTTTGCTGGATGTGAATGTTGCCAAATGGTATGATCCGAAAAAAACCGATGATACAAGGCATCTGGGAACAGAGAATTATGCTGCGCCTGAACAGGTCGGATACGGACTGTCAGCGTCTTCGGCCAAATCCGATATTTACGCAGTCGGAATACTTCTTAATGTAATGTTGACGGGGAAATTTCCGAAAGAAGAGCGTGCAGCCGATCCGATATGGGATATCATAGAACAGTGTATAAAACTTAATGCAGAAGACAGATATACTGCTATCGGGCTTTATGAGGCATTGGATAGGCTTATAGCATCATAAAGACACAGCTGAATCCAATATTTTATTGAAATCATCAGTATTATCGAAGAATCGGTTTTCTGTCTGAAGCATTAGCACGTATATTACATTATTTCCATTCGGATTGGAAATGATCGTAAAAGATCCGGACTGTCTGATCCCGGACAGTGTGGGGAAGCCTGTATTAAAGGATCCTTTTACAGAGTATTTCTTTGCAATTCGACCGGCAACGGTCGTATCTGTTTGTTTTCCCACTTCCACGTTTTCAAGGAACCTGCTTGGGAAGTTTTCTTCGGCAGGGGCTTTATCCTGATAGAACAGGAGTGTGGATATAAAGTCCGTATCTACATCATTGTCAACAAAAGATGTGGCATTTTCCCCAATTTCTGTGACGTCTGGAGGATTTCTGAACTGTTTTGGGATCGTAAAGGTTATGCCATCAAGAGTATAGGACATTGTACCGTCAGAATTTACCGTTATCGCGGGATCATATGATTCAACCGCTCTTCCAATATAATCTTCCGGCTTGACATTTATGCGATTAAACAGCTCTGCATTCCAGTTCCTGCTGTCTGCGCGCAGGAGAATTTCTGAAAAATCGTCTTTTTCTATAGATGCATAGGCATCGCAGTGGAGCTTGGAGAAATATATATCAAGCCGTCCGTCCTTGTATTCCCATGGAAGCTCAAGTTCAATAAACTCAATATCGGAGCAGTAATAGTATGCCAGTCCGTCGTTATTAAGTACAAGGACATTTCCGTCATTGCCTCTGTAAACGCCCACAGGGTCTGTATAATCGACCGGTTCCGGAGTTGCCGTGGGGGATGTCTGTGCAAGGGTAGAAGTGGATGCCGAAGTTGGCGTGACAGTAGGTGTATCTGTTGGCATCGGTGCCCTGGCAGGCCTCGGGGTACTGATATCGGAATGAGAATCCGCGTCAACTGATGGTAACTCAACAGTATGGCCGCTATTTGTCCAGAGATTTATCCCGACATCAACAAGTACAAGAGTGATCATAACAAGAGCGATTATGCTTATGATACGCTTGATATTTCGGGGTTTCTTATCAGGAGTATCCTGGATATATTCTGTTAGGCCCAGTCCACATTCCGGGCATTGCGGGGAGTTAAAGGGGATCCTCTTACCGCAAACCGGACAGTTCATTAAGTGCATTTATCTACCCTGTTCTATATCCTGACCTTTGTCAGGGCTGTTTTTAATTGCGCTGCCGAAGAGTAACGGTCTTTCGGGTTAAGCTCCAGACACCTTTGTACCACGGGTTTTAGCTTGCTCTGAGGAAGATTTTCCGCATTTGTATCGCCGGTAAGCAGGGCAGTCATAAAGCTTCCCATGGCAAAAATATCTGAAAGAGTCGTGGATTCACCGAAACCAAACTGTTCGGGGGCGGCATAGCCTTCCGTTCCGAGGAGCCTTGTGTCGCGCTGCTTTTCGTTCTTCATAATCCTTGCGGCATTCAGATCTATGAGATAAAGTCGGTCGTCTTCCGTGACCATCACGTTGGATGGCTTGATATCACGATGGATTATGGGCTGATCGCCGGAATGAAGGGCGATAAGGATATCGCAAAGTTTTATGGCATATGATACTACGTCTTCCGGAGCAAGCGGACCGCATATGTTAAGGATTTCCTGAAATGTATCGCCCGAAATGTATTCTTCTATAACGATGAGGACGTTATTCTCCTCATACATAGCGTAAAGACGGGGAATATTCATGACCGGATGGAAATACAGGCGTTCAAATACGGACATATTGTAAACAGACATAACCTTTTTGAGGTATATCTTTCCGGTCTCTATATGCTGGACGATCGAAATACCGTGATCCTTGTTAAGAACAGCAATCTCTCTATAGCATGAAATAGGTACTTTTAAATCAAACATGAGCTTCTCCTGTCAACATAGATAGTACATCAAAGCGTTAAGCAATGTAAATCACAAGATTGATTTTGTGGTAGAATATCAGCATAAGCGGGGAAATGAGTATGGAAGAAAAGCCGACCAATGAACTGAACAGCATTCTCGAGAATACACATCCTGATCAGCTGAGCACATTCCTTAAGGAAAACAGCCATTACATGGCTGATGATAAGAAGGGATTTTACTACTATTTCAAGAATGTTCTGGATCAAAAAGGGATAAAGCTGAAGGATGTGTATGTATATGCCGATGTATCAGAGTCCTATGGGAGTAAGATCATTACGATGGAGAAACATACCAAGAACCGGGATCTGATAATCCGTCTGTGCATGGCTGGGCATTTTACATGGGATGAGACAAACAGAGCTTTAAAGCTGTACGGGATGACTGAACTGTATGCAAGGGATAAAAGAGATGCCTGCCTGATAGTTGCGATAAACCACAGGATATATGATATTAACGAAGTAAATGATATGCTCATCGAACAGGGAATGGACAAGCTTTCCAAAGATGAACAGAAATAAGTAAATGATTACGCGAAGTGATTTTCCCCACCTTTTTGGTGGGGATTTTTTTGTTTGCAAACTGTTACGATAACTACGGGATTTGA
>JAIKXO010000129.1 GCA_024684065.1 Lachnospiraceae bacterium | reverse complement strand
CGAGCCCGCGATAGAGAGCGGACGGTTCTTTGTAATGTACCAGCCCGTTGTCGACAGCCATACAAAGGAGATAATATCTGCGGAGGCGCTTGTCAGGTGGAGAAAGCCCGACGGGAATCTGATCTCACCGGGTGTCTTTGTCCCGGTTTTTGAGAAAAACGGGTTTATTTCAAGGCTGGATCTGTTTGTCTGGGAGCAGGTATGCGCTTTCCAGGCTAAAAGAAAGGCTCAGGGCAGAAAAACAGTCCCTGTTTCCGTAAATCTTTCAAGGGTTGATTTCTATAACGAAAACCTCTTTGAAGATCTGAACGGCATACTCGAAAAATATGACATAGACAGTTCCATGCTGAAGGTCGAGATAACCGAGAGTGCCTATATGGACCAGCCCGACGTAATAATAGGTGTGGTTGAGAAGTTCAGGAATGCAGGCTTCAGGATCCTTATGGATGATTTCGGAAGCGGCTTTTCCTCCTTCAACATGCTCAAGGACTTTGAGGTGGATATCCTAAAGATCGACATGAAATTCATGGATTCCATAGATACCTCCGAAAGAGCAGGCAATATCCTTTACAGCATAATCCAGATGGCCAAGGCGATACATATGGAGACAGTCGCGGAGGGGGTTGAAACCGATACCCAGTATGAGCTGTTAAGGAACATGGACTGCGACTGCATACAGGGCTATTATTTCCACAGACCTCTCATCGAGAGCGATTTTACTGATAAGCTTGACGAAAATGTGCCGGAGATATCCTCGGAGAATATCGGTCTTTATGACCGTATCCTTCTTGTGACCCAAAATCCCGGGCATGCCGGGGAGATCTTTGAGGTCATGGATCATCAGGCCGACATTCATGTTGCGGGAACCGCATTGGAGGCCGAGGAATATCTTAAGAAGAACTTTGCCACCCTGCAGCTTATAATGGTCGATTATGAGTCCATACCCGTGGAATTCGTAAAGATCATAGACTTTACGGAGGAAAAGAAATTTTACAGCGACATCCCTCTTGTTATTATAGCCAAGACCGAAAATGTTTCCGAAACCCAGGGATATATCGGAAGAGGAGCCACGGACGCCATAAGATCGCCCTTTGAAAAAAATGTCGTAAAACAGAGGCTCAGGAGGCTGATCGATTTTTACGGTATGCAGATGGAAAAGCGTACCATCAATGTACTGAAAAAGAGTATGATGCTCAGACAGCAGCTTAACTCCTTCTTTGAGGACAGTATTGCGGGCATAGCGAGGGTGATCCTTGATAAGGAGGACGATTACGCGGTCAAGGAGGTCTCCTATTTTAACGAAAGGTACTTAGAGCTTCACGGAGTGACCCCGGATCAGGCAATAAGAGCGCAGTCGCTTGATGAATTCCTGCCTAATATAAGATATTCGGAGGTGGACAGCTTTTCCAGGAATGTCTATGAGGCCATTGAAAGGAAAGCCCAGTATTTTTCCAGGGAATATGATATAGAGAAGAATGACGGGTCGATAAGAAGCTGTCTTGCTGCCTGTTCGCTCCTCTATCTCGGCAGTGACGTAAAGATGGATTTTGTCCTTCTCGAGAGAACTTCCGGAGCCGAGGAGAGGGCGATGGATATCATCTCCGCGATCTGCGCGAGAGCCAATGACAGGATGAATATGAGGGTATTCCGATATTATCTTGATGATGATATCTTAGACCGTTTCAGGCGCAAGGATAACGGGGAATATGCCAGAGAGCTGACTTTTGATGCCGAGAAGAATCTTCTTGCGGAGTTTAATGTAAAGAAGGATTCCAGAGAGTATGACATCGTCAAGGATATGATAAAGAAGCTCAAGTCGGGCTACGAAGAAGTGAGCAGAAACATCCTTCTTTATTCAGGAAACGGCGAGAATGCCGAAAGGAACTGGTATAATCTTTCCTTCAATCTGATAAAGGGCGCATCAGGCAGGCGCTGCGCATTGGGAATAATCGAGGATATTTCAAGAGGAACTGATATCGAGCATCTTTTATGGACCCATAACCAGTACAGGAAGTACATGGAGACGAATTCGACCTTCTATCTTGAGGCTGACATCACGGACAACAGGGTCATGAACCCGGAGGCATTTGAGAAACTCGCGGCATACGGCCTTCCGGAGGGCTTTACCTATGATGAGTTTGTGACGATATTCGATATGACCGTGGCAGAGAAGGATATTGAGCAGGTCAGAAGCAGATTTGAGAGGGCCACGCTCTTAAGAAATTATAATGAGGGGAAGGATGAACAGAGGTTCACATTCCTCTCGAAGACCCTTGAGGTGCCGGAGTGGCGGGAGTATGAAGCACTGCTCCTTATGGAGGTGAATCCCGGAAACGGGCACCTCGAGATAGGGATAAGGCTTAAGGATACATCTGAACAGTAATAAAACAGAGGAGGAGAAATAATTGTTAGACATGAAATTTGTCAGGGAGAATCCTGACATAGTAAAGAAAAATTTAAAGGATAAGTTTCAGGAGGAAAAGCTTCCTCTTGTAGACGAAGTGATAGAGCTCGATAAAGAGGGAAGGGCCGCAAAACAGGAGGCGGACAATCTGAGGGCGTCACGGAACAGGCTCTCCAAGCAGATTGGCGCCCTTATGGGCCAGGGGAAGAAGGAAGAGGCAGAAGAGGTAAAGAAGCAGGTTACCGCCGATTCAGCAAGGCTTTCCGAGCTGGAGGCAAAGGAAGCTGAGCTTACGGAAAAAATAACGAAGATCATGATGGTCATCCCGAACATAATCGATCCGTCGGTGCCTATCGGAAGGGATGATTCGGAAAATGTGGAGGTTACCAGATACGGCGAGCCCCTTGTTCCGGATTTTGAGATACCGTACCATACCGATATCATGGAGCGCTTTGACGGAATAGACCTTGACGCGGCCGGAAGGGTCGCAGGAAACGGCTTCTATTATCTCATGGGCGACATCGCAAGGCTCCATTCCGCGGTAATAGCTTATGCGAGGGACTTCATGATAGACAGGGGGTTCACCTACTGCGTGCCCCCGTTCATGATCCGCTCCAATGTTGTGACCGGGGTCATGAGCTTTGCCGAGATGGATGCGATGATGTATAAGATCGAGGGTGAGGATCTCTACCTTATCGGGACCAGCGAGCATTCGATGATAGGCAAGTTCATAGATACGATACTTGACGAGGAGGAGCTGCCGAAGACACTGACGAGCTATTCCCCGTGCTTCAGGAAGGAAAAGGGAGCCCACGGAATAGAAGAGAGGGGCGTCTACCGCATCCATCAGTTCGAGAAGCAGGAGATGATCGTGGTATGTAAGCCGGAGGAGTCAAAGATGTGGTTTGACAGGCTGTGGCAGAATACCGTGGATCTTTTCAGGAGCATGGATATCCCCGTAAGGACACTTGAGTGCTGCTCGGGGGATCTTGCGGATCTTAAGGTCAAATCCTTTGATGTCGAGGCCTGGTCTCCGAGACAGAAGAAATACTTCGAGGTAGGCTCCTGCTCCAATCTGTCAGACGCGCAGGCAAGAAGGCTTAAGATAAGGGTGAATGGCAAGGATGGAAAGTATTTTGCCCATACCCTTAATAATACCGTGGTCGCGCCGCCGAGAATGCTCATAGCTTTTCTTGAAAACAACCTTAATGCTGACGGGAGCGTAAATATCCCGGAGGTTTTAAGACCTTACATGGGCGGAAAGGAAAAGCTTGTTCCGAAGCACTGATAATGCGAAGAAAGCGGTATAAATATGGAAGATAAAAGTTTAAGATTTGCGGTCCTGATAGACGCAGAGAACGTATCATTAAAGTATGTCAAGTTCATCCTTGATGAGGTTTCCGGCTACGGGATCGCCACCTATAAAAGGGCATACGGGGACTGGACCAATCCCGCCACCTCCAACTGGAAGGACGTGGTGCTTAAAAACTCCATAACCCCCGTGCAGCAGTACAGCTATACCCAGGGCAAGAACTCCACGGATTCAGCGATGATCATAGACGCTATGGATATCCTTTATACGGGAAGGGTCGACGGTTTCTGCATCGTATCCTCAGACAGCGACTTTACGAAGCTTGCCGCAAGGCTCAGGGAAGCAGGGATGACGGTCATCGGAATGGGTGAGAAGAAAACGGTCGAGGCCTTCAGGGCGTCCTGTACGCAGTTCAAGTATCTTGAGATGTTAGCCGCCGAGGAGGTTCAGGAGAACAATGTAAGCCGTGAGGAGATCGAGGAGACCATCCTTAAGATCATCAACGACAATGACGCAAATGACAAGGACACGACCGTCGGAGAGCTGGGAAACAAGATCGGAAACAGGCATGCCGACTTTGATGTGCGAAACTACGGCTATTCAAAGCTGTCGAAGTTTCTTGAGAGCTATAAGTCCTTAAGGCTCGTCCCTTCAGGCAATGATATCATAGTTTATCAGGCGGAGAGCGGGGTCAAGAAGGAGGATGTTGAGACTGTGGTAAGGCAGATCCTTAAGTCTGTCCCGAGCCGCACCATGATGCTTCCCGAGCTTAAACAGAAGATAGAAAGGAAGATCCCGAGCTTCAATATAAGGGATTATAAATACAGCAAGTTCTCGCAGTTCCTTAAGGACATGGACGGCCTGACCGTATACAATAACATGGTACGTTTGGAAAAGGATTAAAATGAAGATAGGATTTTTGGGGGCGGGGAATATCGCGGTGACGATGGCTACCACCCTTCAGTCGGTCAAGGGCGCGGAATGCTACGCTGTTGCTTCCAGGGACAAAAAGAGGGCTCAGGAGTTCGCGGATAAGTTCGGCTTCGAGAAGGCCTACGGTTCCTATACGGACATGCTTTCCGACCCTTATGTAAAGCTCGTATATATATCTACGCCCCATTCACATCATTATGATCATATTAAAATGTGTCTTGACCATGACAAGCACGTGATCTGCGAGAAGGCGTTCACCGCCAATGCGGCGCAGGCCGAGGAGGTTTTAGCTATCGCGGAAGAGAAGAACCTCTTTATCACGGAGGCAATATGGACAAGATACATGCCCATGAGAAATACGATAAACCGCGTTATCAGAAGCGGGATAATCGGAAAGCCCACCTCGCTTTCCGCCAATCTCGGCTATCCCCTTGAGCATATCAAGAGGATGACCAGCCCTGAGCTTGCAGGGGGCGCGCTTCTCGATCTGGGTGTTTATGTGCTGAATTTTGCATCCATGGTATTCGGGGATGAAATAACGAATATTGTCGCGGACTGCGTAAAGTATGATTCGGGAGTAGATTCGCAGGAGACCATAATGCTGACCTACAGCGATGGGAAGATGGCCTCTCTTTACGTGACGATGCTTGCGCAGACTGACAGAAGGGGCATCATAAACGGCTCGAACGGATATATAGAGATAGAGAATATCAATAATTATGAATCGATCCGTGTATACAATCTTGAGAGAAAGGTTGTGGCGGAGTATGCGGCTCCCGTGCAGATCACGGGCTATGAATATGAGATAACGGCATCAATGGACGCCATAAAGGACGGCGCTCTTGAATGCAGGGAAATGCCCCATTATGAGATCGTAAGGATGATGCAGCTCATGGACAGCCTTAGGGAGGCATGGGGGATAAAGTTTCCTTTTGAATCGGAAGATACAAAGCCGAAGAAAAGGCTTAAGGATGACGGCAGGACCCTTGGCGCGAGGATGATAACCGAACAGCATATCAGGGAGGGAACCTCAAAGAAGGTGAACGTGGCCCCTGACGCGGTTACCGAGACAGTGCCCGATCCTTCGGAAGATGAAATAAAGAACATGATCCATGTGATCCACACTCCTCCGATCGATAAGCGCGGAGAGACGAAGAGGAGCCCGAAGGCGGACAAGGCGGAAAACAATATAAAAATAATAAAACGTCCCGTCCCCACGATAAAATCCAGGGCATCCGGGTTAAGAGCCGGTTCCGTTGAAGAGATGAGGGAAAAACTGGAGAACGAGAGGAAGGAAAAGGAAGAGGGAAGCGTGGCGACCGATGCTTCCGGAGGATTCCTCGGTGACATCGTGCTTGAAAACGAGGGGAAGGAGAGTGAGGAGATCCATACGGAGATGCCGGATACGGTACCTTCCGCGGGAGAATCCGCTCCGGATGCAAGGCAAAATGAACAGGGCGGTACCATAAAGGGAAAAGGAAAGGTCATAAGGATCGTTGACGAGGCTGTAAGGGACTATGTTGAAATAGACTCGAAAGGGGCGGTGACGATAAATGCCCAGCCGAAAGCGGATATCAGGGTAAACGAGGCTCTGGTAAGGAGGCTTTCTCCGATGAGCGCGCCTCTTGAAGACGAAGGGGTGGTAAGCGAGGTGCTTAACGCTGACGGCAGCGTTAAGGAAACCGCTAAGGAAACTGACAATGCCTTTGCGTCACCTCCGAAACGCCCCGCCGTTAAAGAAGAGCCCAAAAAGAAAAGCGCCCTTGGAAGGTTTTTAGGTTCGGTGTTCGGAAACGACGATGACGATTATATTGATGAGTAAACGTAATTTGCGGGACGGCGGTGCTGATATAATCCGGTAAGAACGCTTTTTAGAAGAGGCATTCTGTGTGCCGGGTTTAACACACAGCCTGATGCACAAAACAGTATGCGACATTCTGCCGGAAAGCGCGGTAAATACAAAAGACAGGCCAGGAGCCTGTCTTTTGCATATCGTAATATAATTTAAAGAAGTCAATGCGTATACAAGAAAAACCTTGTCAGGAGATGGCATTCACGGCCTTGGTCATACGTGAGATCTTTCTCGAAGCCGTATTCTTATGGTAAACGCCCTTGCTGGCAGCCTTGCTCATCTCAGAAATAGCATCATTCAGAGCAGAAGAAGCCAGAGCCTTGTCGCCTGCTTCGATAGCCGCATAGACTTTCTTGATATATGTCTTAACCCTGGACTTGATAGCCTTGTTGCGGGCAGTCCTTTTCTCGATTATCAGGATCCTTTTCTTGGCGGACTTGATATTAGCCATGTTCGTACCTCCTATTACCCAAAAGTTGAATGAAAACATACTACGTTATTTTAGATATAAAACCACTGCTTGTCAAGGACTTTTCATAATAAAAATGCATGAAAAGCGATAGTCATAGCTTATTGCGGGAAAATCTGATAGAATAACCTGAGATACTCATTCCAAAGAAGAATAATATGTTCAGCTGAAAGGACGCATGATGCAGCAGTTATCACTTTTCGATAAGGAAATAGAGGAGCCCCTGGCGGCAAGGCTCCGCCCTAAAACGCTTGATGAATATATAGGACAGGAGCACCTCATCGGAGAAGGTAAGGTCTTAAGGAGGCTTATAGAGAGCGATAGGATATCCTCGATGATCTTCTGGGGGCCTCCGGGGGTAGGTAAGACGACCCTTGCAAATATCATAGCCAATCACACCAGGGCCTCCTTCCTAAACTATTCGGCGGTTGTAAGCGGGATAAAGGAAATAAAGACCGTGATGGAAAAGGCGGAGGAGAACAGACAGTTTGGGGCCAAGACCATAGTTTTCGTGGACGAGATACACCGTTTCAATAAAGCCCAGCAGGACGCCTTCCTTCCTTTTGTAGAACGCGGGACGATAATCCTTATAGGGGCGACGACGGAGAACCCGTCCTTTGAGATAAACGGGGCTCTCCTTTCACGTCTTAAGGTCTTTGTGCTAAAGCCCCTTGAGACCGATGACATTGTAAAGCTTTTGACAAATGCTCTTAAGAACCCGAAGGGCTTCGGTAACCAGGAAATAGATATCTCAGAGGATATGGTAGAGGCTGTAGCAGTCTTTTCAAACGGAGACGCGAGGAACGCCCTTTCTACCCTTGATATGATAATACTTAATTCGGAAATTAACCCGGACGGCAGCATAACCGTAACGAAGGAAGCCTTCGAGCAGTGCACCGGGAAGAGATCCCTGCTTTATGACAAAAAGGGGGAGGAGCACTATAACCTCATTTCTGCCCTTCACAAATCCATGCGTAATTCAGATCCCGATGCCGCGATGTACTGGCTTGCGAGGATGCTGGAAGCGGGAGAGGACCCTCTCTATATCGCCAGAAGGATAGTGAGGTTTGCGGCGGAAGATGTCGGACTTGCCGATCCGCAGGCGCTTCCGCTCTGCGTGGCGGCATATCAGGCCTGTCATTTTATAGGCATGCCGGAATGCTCGGTACATCTTTCGGAGGCCGCGGTCTATCTTTCGCTTGCTCCCAAATCAAACGCGATGGACGCAGGCTATATGATGGCTAAGGAGGATGCCCTTTCAAGCCTCGCAGAGCCCGTCCCTCTCATAATAAGGAACGCCCCGACAAAGCTCATGAAGGAGCTTGATTACGGAAAGGGCTATATGTATGCGCATAATTATGAGGAGAAGCTTACGGCGATGCAGTGCCTGCCGGATTCCTTAAAGGACAGGGAATACTATGTTCCCGCGGGAGAGGGCAGGGAGGCGGAGTTTAAGGAACGCCTCGAAAAGATAAAGGAATGGAAGAGAAAGCATCGGGGATAAGGATCCGTACTCTCAGAAGAGGAACCTCGAGAAAACATAGTTTCCGTAATCCGTCCCCTTATCGGTCAGGCATATGGCTTCTTCGGAAATGGTTATAAGTCCGTCCCTTTTTAATTTTGTAAGCTCATCTTTGTATATATCATAAACCCGGACGCCGAAGGTGTCAAAGAAACGGGGGATGCTTACTCCTTCGGCCGTTCTGAGACCGAGGAACATCGTTTCCTCCATCCTTTCCTTTTCGGAAATCTTTATCTTTTCTTCAAAGAGAGAGGGATCATCAGGGCCGTTCAGGTATCTCTGCATATCCGTAGTGTTTCTGTATCTGGTCTCGTTTATAAGAGATGAAGCTCCGAGCCCGAACCCGAGATAGGGTATCCTTTTCCAGCAGGCTCTGTTGTGGCGGCTTTCGAAGCCTTTCTTTGCGAAGTTTGAGATCTCATATCTATCATAGCCGTGCTTTTTTAGCTCGTCCCTGACAAACCAATACATCTGTCTTTCTGCTTCAGCTGACGGAAGCTCTGCGTGGCAGGAAAGATCGCAGGCATGTAAAGAAGAGTTTTCCTGCCGGACCGGACGGGGTGGTTTGATATGGCCGCTTCCGGCTTCTCTGTCGTCTGATCCCTCTTCATCCCTATGGTACATGGAATAGAAGGGGGTTCCCTCTTCAAGTATGAGGCTGTAAGCCGAAATATGTTCGGGATCGAGTTTGACTAGTTTACATAATGTGTCGTTAAGGCTTTCCATATCCTGGCCGGGAATGGCGGTCATGATATCGACATTTATGTTTTCAAACCCGGCCCTTCTTGAAAGCTCATAGCTTTTCAGAAAATCATCGTAAGAGTGGATCCTTCCGAGCAGTTTAAGCTCTTTGTCGCTTGCGGACTGGAGCCCGAGGCTTAAGCGGTTTATTCCTGCCTTCCTGAAAGCGATGAGCTTAGATTCTGTAAGAGTCCCGGGATTGGCTTCGAGGGTTATCTCGGTTTCCTCAGGTTTTTTTATGTCAAAACACTCATATAGTTTACGTAAAATTGATATTATGTAAACTTCATCGATACAGCTCGGAGTCCCTCCTCCGAAATAAATTGTCTTTACCCTGTATTCGGAACTGTCAAAGCCAAATTTAAAGGGAGCCTGCCCGATCTCCCTTAAAAGGGCACCGGCATACTCCCTCTCTATGCTTTTATCTTTGCCGCTTCCGAAAAGGGGATCAGTCCTGGTACAGACCCCGGATTCAGATTCCCGGTTACGTCCGGATCCTGTTTCGGAATAATGTATTGTCTCTGTTTCCGGCCTGTGCATGCCTCCTGATTCCGGGTAATGCCAGAACCCTGTCTTAGGATCATGCCCTGATCCTGCCTGTAAATATCCGAAATGATCCCTGCCAAACGATAAAAAATCACAGTACAGGCATTTCCTGACACAGAACGGTATGTGTATATATATTCCGAGCTCTTTTTTATCCATGGAAGATACTATAGTAAACATATAGTAAACAGGGCGGTAAATAAACCGCGAAACCCTTTATTATGCCGCTTATCACACCCGTACAAGGAAAAGAATACCTGTTTCCGGATCACTCCTCGCTAAGCTTGAGCACTGACATGAACGCCTTCTGTGGCACCTCGACGCTCCCGATCTGGCGCATGCGCTTCTTTCCTTCCTTCTGTTTCTCCAAAAGCTTCTTTTTACGGGTCACGTCGCCGCCGTAGCACTTTGCGAGGACATCCTTTCTGAGTGCTTTTATCGTTTCCCTCGCGATTATCTTGCCGCCGACTGCGGCCTGTATCGGGATCTCGAAAAGGTGCCTGGGGATCTCGTCCTTGAGCTTTTCGCACATCTTCCTTCCCCTTTCGTATGCTGTGGCTGAATGGACGATAAAGCTTAAGGCATCCACCTCCTCATGGTTGACAAGAATATCAAGCTTTACAAGCGAAGATTTCTCATACCCCTTCAGGTCATAGTCAAAGGAGGCGTAGCCCCTCGACCTTGACTTTAAGGCATCAAAAAAGTCATAGATTATCTCATTAAGCGGAAGCTCATATTTGATAAGAGCCCTTGACTGCTCGATATACTCCATGCTGACATACCTGCCGCGCCTCTCCTGACAGAGCTCCATGATGGGCCCGACATAATCCTTAGTGACCATGATCTCCGCAGAGACCACAGGCTCCTCCATGTATTCGATCTCCGACGGATCCGGAAGGTTGGTGGGATTTGTCAGATCGATCTCCTCGCCGTTTGTTTTATGCACCTTGTAGATAACGCTCGGGGCGGTAGTGACAAGGTCAAGATTGTATTCACGCTCAAGCCGCTCCTGTATGACCTCAAGATGCAGAAGCCCGAGGAATCCGCATCTGAAGCCGAAGCCCAAGGCCACGGAGGTTTCGGGCTCATAGTTTAAGGAGGCGTCGTTTAACTTAAGCTTTTCAAGGGCATCCCTGAGATCCGGGTATTTGGCTCCGTCTGCCGGGTACACTCCGCAGTATACCATTGAAAGTACCTTTTTATATCCGGGGAGCGCCTCCCTGCAGGGATTTTCCGAATTGGTGACTGTGTCGCCGACAGCAGTGTCGCTGACATTTTTGATGCTTGCCGTGAAATATCCGACCATGCCGGCTGTAAGCTCGTCGCAGGGGATAAACTGCCCGGCTCCGAAATATCCGACCTCCACGCATTCAAAGCAGGCTCCCGTTGACATCATCCTTATGGGAGTTCCCTTTTTTATCGTTCCGTCCATGAGCCTGATGAATACGATGGCTCCCTTATAGGAGTCATAGATGGAATCAAAGATCAGTGCCCTGAGAGGGGCGTCTTTATCGCCCTTTGGAGCCGGTATCTTCGTAACGACCTGTTCAAGCACCTCATCTATCCCTATGCCGTTTTTTGCGGAAATCCTCGGGGCGTCCTGGGCTTCTATGCCTATCACGTCCTCTATCTCCGCGACAACCCTTTCAGGATCGGCGCTCGGAAGGTCTATCTTATTAATAACGGGGAAAACGTCAAGGTCATGGTCAAGTGCCAGATAGACGTTAGCTAAGGTCTGCGCTTCGATACCCTGTGCGGCGTCCACTACGAGTATTGCCCCGTCGCAGGCGGCAAGGCTTCTTGAGACCTCATAATTAAAGTCAACATGTCCCGGCGTATCGATAAGATTGAAGCAGTATTCGTTTCCGTCCTTTGATTTATATATGGTCCTGACGGCCTGGGACTTGATGGTAATGCCTCTTTCTCTCTCAAGATCCATGTTGTCAAGGACCTGTGCCTGCATCTCGCGGCTTGTGAGAAGCCCGGTACTCTCGATGATCCGGTCCGCCAGAGTGGATTTTCCGTGATCGATATGGGCTATTATACAGAAATTTCTTATTTTATCCTGATCTATACGGGACATCGCGGCCTCCTGATCCCCGGCCTGAACGAACAGAGCATTTGAATCGATATTAATGGAAACGCTGATCAAAGCGTTTCCCGCGCTTCAAAAACTCTGGGACCGAATAATTCTGTCCTGTAGAACTTTTCGGCAATAATGGATTAACAAAGACAATCCTGTCCGTTCAAACCGTAAAAAGCGAAAAACCCTGTTTCCCGGGGCTTTCGGCAGTAATGAGCCTGCAGCGGCAGACTCTGTTATTAATATTAGGGAAACGCTGATTAAAGCGTTTCCCGCGCGAAATCCGCGGGCACGAAGTGCCCTTCCTTGGCGGATTTCTGCGCATCCTGCCGGAGGCATCTAAGGAAAAACTGAATTAATCAGTTTTTCCTTAGCCATAGGCTTGATTTGCCAAAATATTTTAGCACATATTTAAGCAGTTTAGTAGCCTCAGATTGCCTTATGATTGATTTGAACCGTTCAGGCTGATAGAATAAGGATATTGATGACAGGCAATGAGTGGACTGTTAAACCTTCGAGCTGGTTAAGAAAGGCTGTTACGGAAATGAACTGTCCGGACTGTGGGACAAAGCTCCCAGACTGGAAATATTATTGTGATAAATGCGGGGCGTCGACGGACGGAAAACAGCGGCCGTTTAAACAAAAGGACTGGAAGGCCGAACTGGCAGCCCGTAAAGCCTCGTTAAAGTTCATAATGTTTGCTGTTGCTGTCAGTGCGGCTGCCTGGGTATTTGCGGTAATCTTTATAGCCATTCAGGTAAGAAGGAATCACGAAACAGCCGTTGAGTTTTTCAGGGCATCTCTCGCAAAGGAAGCGGATCCTGCAGACCTGGAGGAGGCTGCCCCGCCGGAAACTATATCCGAAGCCTCTGACAATGAAGCAGTCTCAGAAACCACAGACAATGAAACAGGCTCTGATGCAACCCTTTCCGGAGAGGATACGGCTTCATCAGGGGAAACCGCAGAGACCGTGGCAGCTGAGAACGCGCAGACAGACGGATTGCCGGCTTTTTGGGAGTTTTTTTCAAGGGATGCCTCTATCGGGGAAACCGTGCTATGGGATGATATTTTAAAGATCACGGCCACGGGCCTTGAATATTCCGAAGAAGATGTCAGGCTGCTTTTGCATTTTGATAGCAATTATGATAAAAACCTGGTGATATGGGATGGCGGATGGATGTCCATTAACGGATATGCGCTTGACCTTGGGAATGAGGATGTGTACATCGATAGTCAGGATGGCAGTATTCCTGCGGGAGGGAGCGCAGACGGATATATCAGCATGAGCATGTTTGAGCTTGAAGAGCTTTGCATCACCCATATTTCAAGACTGGAAATGGATATGGTACTGGATGTCGCATACTATGACGGAGAAGTGGATGCCGGCTTAAATTTATCAGCCAATACCGGGACCATGGCGCTTGATACAAGCACCTTCCGGGAGGATGATTTTGCAAAGAGCTATGCCGGAAGGTTAATTGAATCCGAAACCAGCTGGAAGAGCAGCCGAAAGATCGATCATGCTTCGGAGGATGTACTGGCTGAACAGGGCGGTATCCGGGTGATATCAGAGGCAGTGGTCACAGAGCCGGATAGATATAGTGGAGAGATTTATCAGACGGTATACCTGGAGGTGGAGAATAACACGGATATACTTGTAGGAGTTCAGACACGGGATCTGGCTGTAAACGGGCTGACGCTTTATCATGATTATGGATTTTGGGATTATTATCTGATAGCTCCAGGCCGCAGAGCGCTTATTACCTATCCCATGGATTCTTATCTGGATCAGGTCTATACTGATATGGTTGGAGTAAAGGAAGTCGGGAAAATAAACTGCTGTCTGACAGCCGTGGAATATGACGATTCGGGTGAAGAGTGGGATGGCAGCTATGTGGCGGTACTTGATGGCATAGAATTTGTCGTAAAGGAGGGGGCCAGTGATTATATCCCGGACTGGCCGGAGGTGTACAACGCTGAAGGTATAACAATCAGGTCGGTGGGATACTACAGAGACCAATATACGCCCAAATGGTATTATTTTGTGTTTTATGCGGTAAACGATACCGACCGGGATATATACATAGATATGTATAATGGAACAGGGACCGTGAACGGTGTATCAGTCGATACTTTTTATATGTTGAATGCTCATTCAGAAAACCTCGGAATATGCATACCGGCGGGAAGTATCAGGGTTCCCCGTGTGCATTTTGAAGACGAAGAAGGTCAGATAGACGAGGATGTAAAAACGATGGAAACTGTCCTTACGATAACCGACGAGGCCGGGTACCCGCTCGATACACCGGCTCTGTCCGTTTCTTACTGACAAAGTCCTATAAAGAGGAACTGGATCTATGGTCTGTCCAAAATGCGGAGCTAAGCTCCCGGACTGGAAATATTACTGTGATAGCTGCGGGACGTCAACTGACGGAAAGCTTCCGGCTTTTCTGAACGATGACAGATATTTTAACTTATCACCCCGCAGGACAAAAATAATAATGATCGCATTCGCCGCGGCCGCCGTTTTGCAGATCCTTGTAATAGTGTCTCTTGCGGTGCATCTTAGAAACAGCCACGAAAAAGCTATGGATGTGATAAGGGCGGAGGCCGCCCCGCAGGCAGGGGCTTATGGCAGGACGGCCGCCGTTTCGGATGAAGGAACAGGTGTTCCGGAAGAGACGGCATCTGACGCTTCCGGCGCAGAGGCTGCAGCCGGGGCCTCAGAGGGCTCTGAAACAGGGGAGAGTTTACAGGCGGCGGCGGATGAGAATATAAACCCCGCAGAACCCCTGTCCTTTGCGGCTCTTATTTCCAATGGCGCCGTGGTTTCGGAAACCCTGCTCTGGGATGATGTTTTAAGGATCACTGCCACCGGGCTTGAATGTGCCGAAGATGAGGTCAGGCTCTTACTTCATTTCGAGAATAATTACGAAAGAAACCTGGTAATACAGGAGAGTGGATGGCGTGCCGTAAACGGATATATGCTCGGTGCCGGAAATATGGTGGGCTGCAGCATGGTTCCCGAGATAAAGGCCGGGGGAAGCACGGACGGGTATATCGTCCTTAAGATGAGTGAGCTTGAAGAGCTTTGTATCACCCATATTTCCCAGATACAGATAAACCTTGATATATCGGATTCCGAAAGTTTTTCGGCTCATTCCGGCCCGCTGACCGTGAAAACAGACTCCTACACGCAGGATGATTTTTCCATGAAATATGCGGACAGGCTTAAGAATTCGCCTGACCTGTGGGAGACGGATTATGAGATAAAATACGCAGCCAGTGATACTCTGGCCGAACAGGCCGGGATCTCGGTCATATCCGAGGCGATGGTCGTTAAACCGGATGAAGCGGCGGAAGATGGCTCGTCCCGGATCCTTTCACTGGAAATAGAGAACAAATCAGACCTTGAGATATATGTAAGCACAATGGAGCTTAATATAAACGGGCTCCTTGTAGGCTATGACAATTCGGATGTTGTGGCCATAGCCCCGGGCTGCAGGGCGGTCAAATTTTACAGTGATTCCCTCTTCCTTACGGATCCTGTATATTCAGAGCTTTTCGGGATAAAGGAGATAGGAAGGGCAGTGTTCTGTCTGTATGCGGTAGAAGCCGGAAACGACTGGACCGATTACCTGGCGGTGATGAACGGTATAGAGATAAACGTGAACGGGAGCATTGGCGATTTTTCCGCAAGCGGGCCGGAGCTTGCCAACTCAAGTGGCATAACAGTGGGATCCGCAGGGGCCGAGATCTCCCAGGATTCACCCGGCAGGGCGGAGTTCATCTTCTACGTAACAAATAATACAGGTATTGACATTCTGATCGGTTCTTATGAAGACAAAGGGACTGTCAATGGCGTTGCTGACTGTTATGTATCCGGGGAATACAACGCGATCGTCGTACCTGCCGGAAGGACAAGGGATTTCCGCCTGTATTGTTATGACGAGGAAAACAGTATCGGCGGCGAAGTCAGATCCCTTGAAACGGTTATAGCGACGTATGACCGGGATGATAACCTGTTAGCCCTGTATCCGATAGCCGTAACATATTAGCATAGCTCCGGTCCATACCCCGGTTTTTACGCGCGGGGAAATAATAAAATAGACTTTTTTGTTTTATAAGGTTATAATCGTAGATGTGGGAGTGACTCCGTTTTTTAGCCCCGGCAGGAGGGAATATGCATAAGCTGAGCGAGGAATTGTTCCAAAACGCGATGAATATGAGTGATACCATCGTTTTTCAGTATGATTACGAGGACGATTCCATTCACTTTTCGGAGAACGTTGAAAGATATATCCCGATTGCTTTAAATGTCAATCAGTTCACCGCAGATATCGAGATCCGTGGAAAGGTCTATCCCAAGGATGCGGAAAAAGCCATATCCTTTTTTACCATACCCCCCGAACGGGACAAGGTCAAAATGGAATATCTCCGGTTTATTGATATGACCGGGGAGTTTTACTGGTACCAGCTCAAGGGAAGGGCCGAAACGACAGAGGACGGGTCCCGCCAGTTCTATGGGACCATGACTTACGTCGAGGACGAGGATAAAAAGCAGATCGATGAAGAAGGTAAAAAGGATCCGATCACGAACCTTTTAAGCAGGATCAGCTTTATGGAACAGGTGGATGAATATCTTTCCGAGGTTCCGGATAACGTACTGCCTTCCCTTCTTGTTATAGATATAGATGATTTTACCGAATGGACCGAGCTCAACGGAAGCATCGGCGCCGAGGGCGTTTTAGTGGAGGTCGCAAGGATCTTAAAGCGTACCTTCAGAGGCTCCGACATCATAGGCAGGATCGAAAATGACAGGTTTGCCGTATTCATGAAGGGCGTAAGGTATACGGGGATACTGGTGGAGCGGTCTATTCACGTCATAAAGTCCGTACAGGATGTGTGGGACGATCTTTCCCAGGATACCAAGCTTACTGTAAGCATCGGAATAGTCTACACTAAGGGCGGGGATATAGATGCCGGCGAGATATATAACAGAGGCCTCATAGCCCTTAAAGACGCAAAGCACAATAAGGATAAGTTCACTCTGTATGATGAGCTGATGGAAAGGGTCGAGCAGGTTCCCGATCCTATCTTAAGCACAAAGGAGATGGAACTGGTCACAAACATCCTTGATCCGGTGAGCGCCTATGCCTATGCGGTAGATGAAGAGTATACCGTCATCTTCCAGAATGATAAGCTCGCGGAGCGTTACGGCGAGGCTTTCGGCCATTACTGTTACCATGTATATAAGAACTACAGTTCCCCCTGTCCTGACTGTCCCATATCCCAGATGTCAAAAAACCTGGGGACCGTTGACGGAGAGGTTTATTCCCCGTCCTTAAGAAGCGCGCTTCCTTTCCGCGCGACGAAGATAACCTTAAGGAACGGAAAGAATATTTACGTCCTTTCATCCATAAGGGAGGATGTCGAAAAGCAGGACCAGGCGCTCAGGGAAAGTGAAGACCGTATCCGGAACGCCATGGTATATATGCTGAACCTGATATGGGACGTCGACCTTACGAGGAATACATGTATCCGTATGAAGGAAAAGAACTTAAAGAGCGTTATGGATATGCGTATTTCCAATTATAAAAACCTCAGGGAATACTATATGGAAAATGTGGTCTATCCGGAGGACAGGGGAGAGTTCTTTGAGGCGACCGATCCGAGATACTTAAGGGCGGTAAGGAAGCAGGGGGTGAGCCTCCTTGCGAGGGAGGTCAGGCTCTTAACCGTTGATGACGAATACAAATGGTATAATATATATTCGGTTTTCCTTGATGAGCAGACAGGAAGGACGATGATCATCTGCCTGGATGTCAATGAGTATAAGAAGCATCGTCTTGAAGAGATGGAGACGCGGGTCAGGCATGAGATACTCAGGCAGAAGAGCGAGATCACCAAGGAAATGGCGCTGACCAACGAGAGGCATGAGAATGTCAATGAAATGGTGGGGATCCTTGTCTATGAGTATAATGTTGGGGAGACCGACCATTACCTGAGCCCGATGTTTGATGATGTCTTTCCCGTGAACAGGAGAATGCTCAATAATGAATGGTCCCTTATCAACAGCCTGAGGTGCCATTCGGATGACAGGGAGAATTTTGACCAGTTTAAAGAGGACATCAAGAGGGGTATAAATTCCAAGGTCACTGTCCGCCTCTATAACAGATACAAGGTGGCGGTGTGGTATACGATAATCGTTCAGGCCCTGCTCGGTATGGACAGTAAGCCGGTAAGATACCTCTGGACCTTCCAGAATGTTGATTCCGAGATGAGGATCAAGCGGGAAATGGAGTACAGGACCGAGTATGATTCCCTCACCGGGCTGTATAACAGCGAAGCCTTCTATCAGAAGGTGGAGGAGCTTATCTATCTTTGGGAGGATAAGAAGGCGGCCATAATCTCTATAGACATAGACAGGTTCAGGCTGATAAATGACAGGCATGGGATCGAGGCCGGAAATAAATGCATCCAAAGGGTCGGAAAGGCCATAAAGCAGTGCCTGCCGAAGGAGTGCATCGCAAAAAGGTACCAGGCCGATGTTTTCAGTGTTCTTCTGACCTATGAAAGCGATAAGGATTTTATCGATTTTATGAGCAGGCTTACCGCGGTCGTCAGGGATGATGACGAGATGGCCGCACCGGTCTCGCTTGTCTTCGGTATATACAAGATATCCGACAAGGGCCTCCCCATAAGGCTCATGTGCGACAGGGCGAGGGCGGTAAAGAAGCAGATCAAGGGTTCAATGATCTCCAATTACGCGGTTTATGATGACGAGATCAGGCTGAAGCTGAGGGAGCAGAAGGAAATAGAAGACGAGATGCAGATGGCCCTCGTCAACAATGAGTTTGTCATGTACCTTCAGCCACAGATAAATATAAAGGACAATACACTGTACGGTGCGGAGGCTCTGGTCAGGTGGGAGCATCCCACAAAGGGCATCATGCTTCCCGGACAGTTCATACCGCTTTTCGAGAACAACGGGTTTATCACCAATCTCGACAGATACATGTGGGAAAGGGCATGCGCGTATATCAAGCAGCTCCGGAAAAAGGGGTACAGGATACCGATTTCGGTTAACGTATCAAGGCTCAACATCGGTACCATTGACATTACCTCCACCCTGGACGGTCTTACAAAGAAATACGGGATCGATAAGGAACTGCTGGAGGTTGAGATCACGGAGAATTTCTTCTTAGATGACGCGAGGGGCCTTTTCGGAGAGATGGAGGAGCTGAGGAACAGGGGCTATATGGTCCTTATGGATGATTTCGGCTCGGGCTATTCATCGCTTAACATGCTCAGGAACGCGCCGGTCGACATCATAAAGATAGACAGGTTCTTCCTCGATGAGATAATGGCTACCGACAGGGGAAAGATAATCGTAGAGGCCTCTGTCCGCATGGCCAAGCAGCTCGGGCTCAGGGTCATAGCCGAGGGTGTTGAGACAAAGGAACAGCTGGATTTTCTAAGGAATATTGACTGCGATATAGCGCAGGGATTCTATTATTCGAAGCCTGTTTCCACCGAGGAGTTTGAGAGGCTTCTAAAAGAAAGGTGGCCTTTGGAGCAGGTTAACGAGGTGCAGGAAAAGGGACTGTAGAGGTTTAATAAACAGTTTTTTTTGCGGGGGTAAATATATACAAATATTATTTAACGATACAGCTGTTTTTTGTATGACAAAGGGGATCGCTCTCCAAACTTTTTTAAGGTTTGGGGAGCGTTTTTTATGCAAAGCTCCGAAATTGGCCAAACTCCCTGTTTCGGGCTTGATTGCGGATACTCCGACTGCTATAATGCGTGCTGTCAGATCTAATTCTTTCAGAGCTAACTATTTCAGATCTAATTCTTCCAGATTTATTTTTCAGATTTAATTCTTTCAGACAAAATCAGGTATAGCCGGAGGGGATCATAATAATGGTAAGCAGTGTGCTTTCAGGAGGTATAAGAGGGATCGAAAGCTTTCTCGTGAGAGTTGAAGCCGATATCGCGGAAGGAATGCCTGTTTTCGAGCTCGTCGGGTATCTTGGAAATGAGGTCAGGGAGGCACGGGAAAGGGTGAAGACCGCTTTGAAAAACTCCGGCGAACAGCTCCCGGTTAAGCATCTGACCGTTAATCTCGCGCCGGCGGATATCAGAAAATCTGGAACCGGATACGATATGCCGATGGCCGTTGCAATACTGCACGCGATGGGAAGGATAAGCAGGGAAAGCATAGAAGATACTCTGTTTGCGGGAGAGCTCCTGCTTTCGGGAGAGTTATCCGGAATTAACGGAATCCTTCCGATCATGCTGAAAGCCAAGAAAGAAGGGATCAGAAAGTGTGTGGTGCCATTGGAAAACGCTGTCGAAGCGTCAGCGGTAGATGGAATGGAGGCATACGGAGTTAAGGATCTTTCGGAGCTTTTGTCTTTTTTAAACGGGGAGATCGCGATAGAGCCTCAGAAGAGCATTGATATCATTGAAAAGGATGATAATGAAGCAGATCTCAGATATGTCAACGGACAGAAGCTTGCAAGAAGGGGCATAGAGATTGCGGCGGCGGGGATGCATAACCTCTTAATGGTCGGTCCGCCGGGGGCGGGTAAGTCCATGATAGCCAAATGCATCCCCGGGATCCTTCCCGCGCTTACAAGGGAGGAGTGCCTTGAGGTCTCCTCGATCTACAGTGTCGCGGGAGCCCTCAATAATCAGAGGATAATGAGCAGGAGACCGTTTATGGCGCCCCACCATACTGTTACGGAGGCAGGGATGACGGGAGGAGGTCCCGGCATGAGGCCCGGATGTATATCAATGGCTCACAGGGGCGTGCTCTTTCTCGATGAAATGCCGGAATTTTCGAGGAACGCTCTTGAAACATTACGACAGCCCTTAGAGGACGGGTGCATTACCCTTACAAGGATAAGGGGAAGCCTGTCATACCCTGCGCAGATCATGCTCGTTGGGGCCATGAACCCCTGCCCCTGCGGGGCGTACCCCGATCTGAACAGATGCTCCTGCACACAGGGCATGATAAAGAGGTACACGGACAGGCTTTCCAAACCGCTGCTCGACAGGATAGACATCTGCATAAATGTTGAAAGGCTGGAATATAAGGACATGTTTAATCTGCAGGAAAACGAAAGCTCTGCCTCGGTAAGGGAAAGGGTAAGGAAAGCGCAGGAGATCCAGCAGGAAAGGTTTAAGGAAAACGGCAGGGTGTTTTTCAATTCGGGGATGAGCACCGCGGATATTAAGAAATACTGCAGTCTTGGGAAAACCGAGGAGAAATATCTTTATGAAATGGCGGAGAAGCTGTCAATCTCCGCAAGGACCTATCACAAGATACTGAAGGTGGCGCGTACCATAGCCGATCTTTCGGGGCTTCCCGCGATCGATCTTAAGTGCCTTACAGAGGCAGTGCATTTCAACAGGATGTATGGGGCGTGAATCTCGGATAGAAACAGGGGAAACTCCGTAAATCCTTTGCTGGTCCTAATATGAAAAATACATGTTTAAGGTCCCGGGGTTTTTCTGTAAAGTAAAAATTTTGCCGGGAAGGGGGCGGTGCCCGGTTTTGTATCTGTAAGGGTTTAGCCGTCAGACCGCGCTGCTGCCGGGTCCATGAATGAAAGAAGGCTGTCATGAAAGAATACAGGTTGTTTTTCTATGAAGGATGTTAAGAATAAATCTACGCGGTTAAACTGCGGCCGAAGCCGCATGAATGATCTGATATATGATTTCTGGTGGGCAAGTCTGTCCGGCAGTTATCCCGGGCCTATGTGCCGGATAGCCATGGAGGCGGGGTCTGCAGGAAAGCTATACGAAATGGATAAAAAGGGTCTTATAAGGCTTAAAGGGGTGAGCGAGAGGTTTGCGGATCTGATAATAAGCCACAGGGAAAGCTTTGATCCTGAAAAGGAGTTTGAGGCATGCGTCCGGAAAGGGATCGATTTTATCCCCCATTATTCCTCAAGGTTTCCGGAAAGGCTCAGGCGTATAAATGGCAGCCCCTTTGCGGTTTTTGTAAAGGGCAGCCTTCCTTCCGATGATAAGAGGAGCGTTGCCGTTATAGGGGCCAGGGAATGTTCGGAATACGGAAAAAGAGTGGCCGCTGATATAGGAAAGTTTATGGCAGAAAACAGGGTGCAGGTGGTGAGCGGAATGGCTTACGGCATAGACGGGATCGCCCAGGATTCATGCCTTAATGCGGGAGGGCAATCCTTCGGAGTGCTTGGGTCCGGGGTGGATATATGTTATCCTGCCTCAAACAGGAGCCTTTATGACAGGCTCTGTATGCAGGGCGGTGTCATTTCGGAATACGCTCCGGGAACTCCTCCGAAGGCGAATCATTTTCCGCCAAGGAACCGTATCATTTCCGCTCTTTCCGATGTGATAGTGGTAGTTGAGGCAAGGCTTAGGTCCGGAACGAGCATAACCGTGGACATGGCCCTGGAACAGGGGAAGGATGTCCTGGTTGTTCCCGGGAGGATCTACGACACCCTAAGCACGGGATGTATCCATATGTGGAAGCAGGGGGCGATACCGGTTTCATGCCCGGAGGATATACTGGAGGCGATTGATTCGTCGTATGCATTGTGCTCCGGGGGCATATCCCGGGACGAAGGAGCGGATGTCAGGTTATATGACGAAACCGGAGAAAAGGACAGCGGCAAAAAAAGCAGCGATGCCGGCAGCGGGGATAGTTACAGAACTAACGGCACAGGAAGAAGGCAAGGTGGCGAAGCGGCAGACGGTTTGTTTGCCGGATCCGGTGCTCAGGGCAGCCATGTCAAAACAAAAGAACAGTTGTCTGAGAATGAAAAGAAACTTTTTGATGTTCTGGATGTTTATGCAAAGAGCGCAGGCAGGCTTTCCGAGGAGGCCGGACTTGAAATATTCGATTTCATGTCTGCGGTCATGAGGCTTGAGATGCTGGGCCTGGCAAAGGAGATGGGCAGGGATCACTATATCAAGGTGCTTGCGCGGTGAATGTGCAGAGCATTGATAAGCAGCTGACAATGCAGAAGAGCAAAAGCGCATTATAAGAACTCTGCCGGTGTTATGCTCAGGTCAGGATAGATACCGCTTTGGATCTCATCATCAAAGGAATAGATCGAGGTCAGTTCCTCCGGGCCTTCGAAATTATAAACTAAAACAAGCCTCCTCTCAGGATCCAGGATCCAGTATTCCCGTACGCCGGCATTGCGGTATTTGAACAGCTTTATGCCCATATCTTTCCGGCTGGTTCCGGGAGAGAGTACCTCTACAACCCAGTCCGGGGCTCCATGGCAGCCTTTCTCGTCAAGCTTTGTAAGATCGCAGACTACCGTCAGATCCGGTTCCAGATAGGTTTCCTCATCATTAAACGGAAAGACAGCAAAAGGCGGAATATATACCTCGCAGCTTCCGTTGTTTGACCGGATATAATTGGCTACGGCAAGATACATTCCTCCGGTAAGCTTCTGGTGCGTTCTCGTGGGCGTAGCCATGTAAAACAGTTTCCCGTTCATGAGCTCTGCACGGACCCCGTCCGGAAGAGCATAAATGTCTTCTATAGTGTACTTACGTTCTGAAACGTCGTAAACGGCGGTTTCCCTGACCATAGACGGTTCTTTATCAGGCTCTGTATATCCGCTTTCTGCCCGTTCTTTCCGCAATACCCCGGAAAGAGCTTCGATCGTTTGCCTCCGGGGGTTTTTGGTCACTCCGCCGAACACCTTCTGAACTGTCCCGAAAGGTACCCCGGAAAGCTCCGCCAGCGTTTCGTTACTATATCCAAGCTCTCTCTTTCTGTTTTTCATTTCTTCCAATGTCATGGAACTGTCCTCCTGTTAAAAATTCGTGATAAAACCTCTCAAACCCCGTATTTATCGAGTCCCTCTCATTGGGCACATGGAGTACACTATTTTCAGGCCGCGAGTTACAATTCGAAATTTTAAGTCAGCGAGTGGAATAGAATAATATTCTCCCAAAGCATTCATGGCGCTTTTGGATTATAAGGATCCTCAATATAAAAGCTATAAAAACTCAGCGGAAACGATGACAAACGGGATCATGGAACAATACGGGAACCAAATCACAACCGTAATAATACCATAAAACAACCGATTTGTCAAGCCTGGTTTTGAATTTCGGAATCCGGCACCGTTAAATAACCGTAAAAACTGCTTTACTGTCGTGGATGGAAATGTATGTAAATAAATTGAGGGCCGGTATCTGAGGAAAACAGATGTGCTTTTCCGGCCTTAGGTATGTCTCATCGATGGTAATCCTCATTCAGGTAGACCTCGTCACAGAGCTTTTCACAGTATTCCACGCTGAAGCCGGGATCCTGCCAGAGTACCTCATTCTGTGAGGCAAGCTCCTTTGTGTAATCCGAAAGCGGGTAGACCGTTACTTTCCCGAAGCCGTGCTGGAGATGGCATACGAGATCGATGACCTCACACTCATCTATCGACACTTCATCGTTTTCCTTCCGGCTGATCTCAAGCCTTGCCATTCCTCCGACCATCCTTCTTGCTATGCCGGCCTTGCTGGTCTGCGTCCAGTTTACGAAGTTTCCGAGAGAATAGAATACCGGCATGTCGCCGTTTCCGTGATTGTTAGTGAATTCAGGGGATGGAGCGGCGGCCTGATCTGCTAAAGGATCAGAAGAAGAGGGATCCTCCGGGGATTTTTCATCCTCACCCTCCTCATAGAAAACCAAAGGCTCTATAACATGGGGATGTGTTCCTATAACGGCATCGGCGCCGCATTCCCTGAAAAGAGAAGCCCATTTTTCCTGCTCTGCGGATATCCCGAGGTTATATTCCGTTCCCCAATGCGGGCACACTATTGTGAAATCAGCCTCTTTTTCGGCAAGCTCAAGCTGTGCCCTGACCCTTTCCTCATTAAGCATGCTGACCGCAAACGGCATGTCTGAGGGAGGGTTTATCCCGTTTGTTCCGTAGGTATAATTAAGTATGGCTATTTTTATCCCGTTTCTTTCTATGAGCGGCAGCTTTTCAGGCAAAGCGTCCTCTGCGTTATCGTATATTCCCGTGACCATGATCCCGGGATGGTTGTTCCTCCAGAATTCCAGGCAGTTGACCAGTCCCCTTTTTCCCTTGTCCAGGGAATGGTTGGTCGCATGGCATACTACGTCAAACCCCGCGTCCGAGAGTGCGTCCCCTATGGCGTAAGGCGCGTTAAAAGTCGGATATCCGGATATCCCAAGCTCCTCACCGCCTATTATTACTTCCTGATTTACTATAGCGACATCGGCAGAGCCTATTTTGTCTTTCGTATGCTCAAATATGCCCCTGAAGTCATATTTTCCTGTTTCAGGATCTTTCCCGGAGTTTTCAACCCTCATATGTAAGAGGATGTCTCCGACCATGACTATTTCGACAGACCCGGCTTCATCCGCGGGACCTGTGGTTTCATCCGGCGCATCCGGTTCGTGCGTATCCCCGGGATCTTCGTCTTTATCGACTATTATAGGCTGAGGCGTGTCTGTTGGATCTTCGCCTTTTTCTGCTGTAGCGGGCTGAGACGGATCTTCGGGATCCTCGTCCTTTTCAACTATAATAGGCTGAGGCGCATCTTCGGGACCTTCGTTTTTTTCTGCTATGGCTGACTGAGACGGATCTTCAGGATCCTCGTCTTTTTCGACTATAATGGGATGGGACGGATCTTCGGTCATGTCCTGCCCCTGTTCTGCTATTGATACATTATCCGTATTATTTCCTTCTGCGACAAGGGCATCATTGCCGTTGCTTAAGTCTTTTGTATCTTCCGGTTTCCGGTCTGCATCTGCCGCTTCTTCGGCTTCCATTGCTTCCCTTATATCCCTTGCCGGCTCTTTTCTGATCCTGCATCCTGTAACAGATAAAAGACATAATACCGCAATCGTGAGATATTTTAACCATAGTCCGGTACAGATGTTGCTTCTCATTTTTCCGCTCTCTTTCAGGGATGTTATGATGTGAGGGTCAAAAGTGATATCAGGCCTGGGTTCAGGCTTCTAACCCTGATATCATATTATATTCAGCACCGGGTCTGATATATTAAACCCGGTGGGTCCGAAAACATGCATCCACCCAGAGGTTCATATATGAAACCCTGAAGGATGCCAATATCTTCTGATGATTCCGGCAATAATGAGTTTGCTTAAAAACTCTTTCCGGATCGGGCCACAGGCATCCCGTCCGGCTTATTATACACGAAAACCACAGATTGTGCGGATTTTTATACTGATATGATCGGTATAAAAAAATCCGATAACAGTAATACAGCGCGTAAAAGCGCCCGGACACTGCATTTTTTCGGTCCGTCCCGGTTTGATAAATTAGATTTTCAGCTGAATCCATCGGATCCGTGTTTTTTTACGGCTGTCCTTGACTTGCGCAATGGGTTTGGTGTATAGTGCGTTATACGGTTTCAGATGAATAATATTTATCCGGTCGATAATCGTTTAAGCAGCAAAAGGAGTTTTTTATGGCAAAGAATCTGGTAATAGTCGAGTCGCCCGCAAAGGTCAAGACTATAAAGAAGTTTTTGGGCTCAAATTACGAGGTGATGGCGAGCAACGGTCATGTAAGAGACCTTCCCAAGAGCCAGCTCGGGATCGATGTGGAGAATAATTATGAGCCTAAGTATATCACTATAAGGGGAAAGGGAGAGCTGCTTGCTTCCTTAAGAAAGGCAGCGAAAAAGGCAGATAAGATATATCTGGCGACAGACCCGGACAGAGAGGGCGAGGCGATCTCCTGGCATCTCCTGAAAGCCCTGAATCTTGAAGAGAATGATAAAAAGGTAAAGAGGATAACCTTTAATGAGATAACAAAGAACGCGGTAAAGGAATCGTTAAAGAACGCCAGAGACATAGATATCAATCTTGTGGATGCCCAGCAGGCCAGAAGGATGCTTGACAGGATGGTGGGATATCGTATTTCGCCGCTTTTATGGGCAAAGGTTAAAAGAGGCCTGAGCGCGGGAAGGGTACAGTCCGTGGCGCTAAGGCTTATCTGTGACAGGGAGGCTGAGATAGATGCTTTTATTCCCGAGGAATACTGGACCCTGGATGCCCTGTTTAAGGTGAAGGGAGAAAAAAAGCCGCTCATAGCCCATTATGCGGGGGAGCAGATAAGCTCAAAGGAAGAGCTCGAAAAGATAGAAAAGGCTCTTGAAGGAGCCGATTATAAGGTCACTGACGTAAAGAAAGGGGAGAGGAAAAAGAAGCCTCCTCTTGCGTTTACGACGTCGACTCTCCAGCAGGAAGCCAGCAAGACCCTGAATTTCTCAACACAGAAGGCCATGAGGGTGGCTCAGCAGCTGTATGAAGGCGTAGATATCAAGGGTGAAGGCACGGTGGGCCTTATCACCTATTTAAGGACAGATTCCACCCGTGTCGCGGATGAAGCGGAGAAGAGCGCCGCCGCTTATATTTTGGATCAGTACGGGGAGAAATATGTTTCCGACAATAAACCCCAGTCAGGGAAGGAGACAAAGAAGATCCAGGATGCCCATGAAGCCATAAGGCCGACAGATATAAAAAGGCTTCCGTCTTCGGTGAAGGACTCGCTTTCAAGAGACCAGTTAAGGCTCTATACCCTGATCTGGAAAAGGTTCACCGCGAGCCGTATGAGCTCTGCCGTGTATGATACCGTACAGGTGAAGATAGAAGCAGGGAAGCATAAGTTCTCGGTTTCGGCTTCAAAGCTTTCCTTTAACGGATTTATGAGTGTTTATACCGAGGAAGAGGATGAAAAGAGCGACGGCAATGTCCTGCTTAACGAGCTTTCCACGAAAAGCGTCCTGAAATTTGAGAGCTTTGACGAAAAACAGCATTTCACCCAGGCACCGCCTCATTTCACCGAGGCTTCGCTTGTAAAGACGCTTGAGGAGCTTGGGATAGGAAGGCCGAGTACCTATGCGCCTACTATAACGACCCTTCTTGCAAGGCATTATATAGCCAAGGAGGACAGGAATATATTCGTGACCGAGCTCGGAGAGGCGGTCAATAAGATAATGATGGGATCCTTCGGGAGCATAGTTGACAAGGATTTTACCGCAAACATGGAGATCCTTTTAGATAATGTCGAGGAGGGGACGGTAGACTGGAGAAGCATCGTTTCCAATTTCTATCCCGATCTGGACGAGGCCGTAAAGGTTGCCGAAAAGGAGCTTGAGCATGTCGAGGTCAGGGATGAAGAGAGCGATGTGGTCTGTGAGGAATGCGGAAGAAAGATGGTTATAAAATACGGTCCTCACGGGAAGTTTTTGGCATGTCCCGGATTTCCGGAGTGCCGCAACACCAGGCCCTACCTTGAAAAGATCGGTATAGAATGCCCCAAGTGCGGTAAGGATATTGTAATACGCAAAACGAAAAAGGGCAGGAGATTCTATGGCTGCGAGAACTATCCGGAATGCGATTTCATGTCCTGGCAGCGTCCCTCCGACACGAGATGCCCCAAATGCGGCGGCCTTATGGTTGACAAGGGGAACAAGCTTATGTGCCTGAACGGAGAATGCGGTGCGGTTGTGGAGAAGGTGCAGGGCTGACGGCCCTGGCATAAAATGTCAGACAATTTGCAAAAATAACTGAATTCGGATTGATTTTTTAAAAAATTTAAGATAGAATAGTAATATGAGCAGTTTGCAATTACTTGATAAAACCAGAATGCTTAACAGGCTTCTGCATAACAATGATTCCAGCAAGTTTATTTTTAACGATGTCTGTGAGGTCTTAAGGGACATACTTGATTCCAACGTTCTTGTTATAAGCAAGAAGGGTAAGCTTTTAGGCACCGGCTTTCGGAGGGATATTGAGAGGATTGAGGAACCTCTTAAGAACAAGGTCGGGGAGTTTATTGACGAGAGCCTTAACAGGAGGCTTCTCGGGATCCTTTCAACGAAGGAGAATGTGAAACTCCTGACGCTTGGATTTGCCCAGAACGAGTCTGATAACAACAGCGTGCTCATTACGCCGATAGATATTGCCGGAGAGAGGCTCGGTACATTATTTTTTTATAAAAATGATATAAATAATGAGTACGGAATTGACGATATAATATTGTGTGAATATGGCGCCGCAGTGGTCGGGCTTGAGATGATAAGGGCCGTGACGGATGAGAATGCCGAGGAAATGCGAAGGGTGAGGGATGTAAGAGCCGCGCTTTCTACTATGAGCGCCACCGAATCCGAGGCGATACGCCACATTTTCGAAGAGCTCCAGGGGATGGAGGGGGTTCTTGTGGCAAGCCGGATCGCTGACAAGGCAGGCATTACGAGGTCGGTTATCGTCAACGCCCTGAGGAAGCTTGAAAGCGCGGGTGTCATAGAGTCCAAATCCTCCGGGATGAAGGGAACCTACATAAAGGTGCTGAATCCGGTGGTGTTTGATGAATTAAAGACATAAATAAATATATGAGTTATGCAGGCTGTTTCTTCCGGCTTACATAACTTACGCTTATGAACGGATTTATAAGTGACAGGAAACGGATTTTGATCTATGGGCAGAATCCGTTCTTTTTTTAGAATTTTGTTAAATTACCTTGTTTTTTAATATAATTTTATTATAATGGAAAGGAGGGTGGGGTAAAATGATTAATTCTGATGTGTATAATTATGTAAACGTGCTTGAAAAGGCCGCGGACGGCGCATGGATGAGGAACCAGGCGATCGCCCACAATATCGCC
The DNA here is from genome assembly GCA_024684065.1 of Lachnospiraceae bacterium. The sequence goes on along the minus strand of JAIKXO010000129.1, from coordinate 11,158 downwards.
AATGTGGATACTCCGGGCTATAAACGGCAGGATGTCTCCTTTGAGGCGGAGCTTAAGCATGCTCTCAAGGCCAGTAAGTACGTGTCTTTGGACGATAAGGTCAACAGCCTTAACGATCGCGGCCTGTCTAGAATAAACCCCAGAACTTATTCGGATTACTCAGGATATTCATATCGCCTGGATCGGAACAACGTGGATATCGATACTGAGAATGTTGAGCTGGCTTCAAACCAGATCAAGTATAACGCTCTTGTGCAGAGCATAAATGAAGATTTTACAAATATCAGGGCGGTGCTCGGAAAGTAGACCGGGAATTGACAGCAAAATGCATCCGCTGCCGGTTGGATGTAAAGGCGCACTGAGCCTGCCGGCCCGATTGGGATGTAACCGTCCGGTTGTTGTTTTCAAAAAGATTCATGGGAAACGCTGATGAAAATCGGTTTTTTCATGACTAAAGCTTTGAAGGGAGCCCACGATTCTGAAGAGGATATGTCAGATATTTCAGGGGCAAAACCCCCTTTCAATAGAGGAGGCAGTTTATGAGCATTTTTAAAACCTTTGGAGTAAATGCCTCGGGACTTACCGCCGAGCGCTACAGAATGGATATTATCTCGCAGAATGTTGCGAATGCGAATACGACCCGTACAGAGGACGGAACGCCTTATGTAAGAAAGGTTGTCAGGTTTACGGAAAAGACCACGGATCCCACAAGCTTCGGGACCATCTTCAGAAAGACCCGCGGGATGGACATAGGCGACGGCGTTAAGGTCAGCGGAGTCTACGAGGACCAGAAGGAGCCCATGAAGAGGGTTTACGACCCGGCCCATCCGGATGCGGATGAGGACGGGTATGTATGGTATCCTAACGTGAACATAGTTACCGAGATGACCAACCTTATAGACGCTACCCGTGCATATCAGGCAAATGCCACTGCCTTCAATGCGTCAAAGAATATGGCGACTACCGGGCTGTCAATAGGAAGAGGCTGATTTTGTCAGTCCTTAACGCAGGGAGGATAAGCTATGGAATTATCTAATATAAGAAGTACGGGATCCGAATCGATAGCAAGGGCCGCGGCAGGGGCTTCAACGGCCAAGCCGGTCACCGACGAGGGATTTTCGTCCTTCCTTGATTCCGCGATAAGCAATATCAGGGAAACAAATGCCCTTCTGCACGATTCCGACGAGGAAAAGATCAAGTTTGCGATGGGGATCTCCGAGAACACCCATGATCTCGCTATCGCTGCCGCAAAGGCCTCGACGGCGTTAAGCTATACCGTCGCGTTGCGCGACAGGTTCATAGAGGCATACAGGGAGCTCATGCAGATCCAGGTATGATTTTATTTGTAAAGGTTTAAAGACCCTCCGGGCCCTCAGGGAAAGACCCGGGAAAGGAGCTTGACGATGGCTGACAGATTAAGAGAGATACCGCAGCGCCTTTTGGCATGGTGGAATAAATTCACTTCCAAACAGAAAACGATAATAATCAGTACGACAGCAGGTGTTATTCTTGCCCTGGCCATTCTTGCGACGGTCCTGACGAGGCCGGAATATGTTACCCTTGTTACCTGTGAATCCACGAAAGAGGCTTCGGAGATCATAGACCTTCTGTCAGGAGAGGGCATAGAGTACCAGGTGACAGATGACGGGCTGATCATCTCGGTACTTAAGGAGAGCCTTTCCACGGCGACCCTCCTTTTGGGAGCGAACGGGATCCCGGCTGACAGCTACTCACTTTCGGATGCCCTGGCCGGTGGATTTTCGACTACCGAATCCGATAAGGAAAAGACCTACAAGCTGTACAGAGAACGCCAGCTTGAAGACATAATGAAGTCGGTGCCGGCCGTTACAAGCGCTCATGTTACTCTTTCCATCCCGACCAATGACGGAACGCTGCTTGCGGAGAAGGAGGAATCCTACGCAAGCGTATGGCTTGAGTTAAACGAAGAGCTCGGTAAAGGAGTTGCGGAGAATTTCGCAAAGAATATAGCTACCGCTCTTGGCAATAAAACAACAGAGAATGTCACGATAATAGATTCAAACGGGAACCTGCTGTTTTCGGGTGCGGATGCCGCCAATCCCGATGATTCCCTTCAGGCCACGACCCAGATACAGCTTAAAAACGAGGCTGAGCGGCTGGTCAAGCAGGAGGTGACACAGGTCCTGCTTGGGACCAACCTTTACCAGGACGTGAAGGTGGCCACAAATCTTCACATGGATTTCTCATCCACGAAGGAAACCTCCCATAATTATACACAGGCCGACGAGAACGGCACGAACGTCCTTTCCCATACCGATTCCTATGAGGCTGAAGGACTCGGGGCCATAAGCGGGATCCCCGGGACTGATACCAACACGGAGGAGAATACGTACGTAATAGAGGACGGTACTAACTCAAGTTATTCTGTAGGAGAGGAGTCCAGTGACTATCTTCCCAGTGAGAGGATACGTGACACCGTAACCCCTCCGGGCGTGATCGATTACGGAAGCTCTTCGATAGCTGTCACGGCTTCGAATTATGTGATCTACAAGGAGAAGGAGCTTAAGAACCAGGGACTTTTGGACGGGATAACCTTTGATGAATTCAAGGCCGAGAATTCCGAGAATGTTAAAAAGAATGTTGAAGAGGAAATGATCACCCTGGTAGCCAATGCTACAGGCATACCAGCTGCCAATATATCTATAATAGCTTATGATGTGCCCATCTTCCAGGATGATGAGGGACTTGGGATAGATGCGGCGGATATTGCACAGATAGTGCTTATAGTTCTTATTCTGGCTCTTTTAGGCTTTGTAGTATTCTCGAGCCTGAGAAGAGAGAAGGAAGAGGTGGAAGAGGAAGAAGAGCTTTCCGTGGAGGATATGCTCGAAACCACGCAGGAAAACATGGCTGCCCAGGATATAGAGCTTGAAACCAAGTCAGAGGTAAGGCTTATGGTCGAGAAATTCGTGGATGACAATCCCGATGCAGCGGCCCAGCTTTTGAGAAACTGGCTTAATGAGGAGTGGGGGTAGTATAAGAAATGCCGATGCAGTCGCAGGGGAACGATAGTATATCGGGACTTCAGAAAAGCGCGATCCTGCTCATAGCTCTGGGGCCTGAGAGATCTGCGCTTATTTTTAAGTATCTTAAAGAAGAGGAGATAGAAGAGCTTACTCTTGAGATCGCAAATACAAGGAGCGTGACGCCGCAGGTCAAAGAGGCGGTCATAGAGGAGTTCTACCAGGTATGCCTGGCTCAGCAGTATATCGCGGAAGGCGGTATCGGCTATGCGAAGGAACTTCTGGAAAACGCGCTCGGCGCGGAAAGGGCTTTGGAGGTCATTGGGAAGCTTACCGCTTCGCTTCAGGTCAAGCCGTTTGAATTTATCAGGAAAACAGAGGCGTCTCAGGTGCTCAACTTTATTCAGGACGAGCATCCGCAGACGATCGCTCTTATTTTATCGTATTTAAGTCCTTCCCAGGCGGCGATGATCATATCCGCTCTTCCGCCCGACAGGCAGAGCGACGTGGCAAAGCGTATCGCGACGATGGACAGGACATCCCCGGACGTTATAAAGGATGTGGAGAAGATATTGGAGACAAAGCTTTCGAATCTTGTAAATCAGGATTATACAATTGTCGGCGGCGTGGATTCTGTTGTTGAGATATTGAATACCGTAGACAGGAGCACAGAGAAGCATATCATGGAGACTCTCGAAATTGACGAGCCCGAGCTTGCCGACGAGATCCGTAAGAAGATGTTCGTATTTGAGGATATCCTGCTTCTTGACGACAGGTCCATACAGAGAGTTCTCAGGGAGGTTGATAATAACGATCTGGCGATCGCGCTTAAGGGCGCAAACGAGGAGGTTCAGAATGCTATATTCAACAACCTCTCAAAGCGTCTGGCCGTTATGATAAAGGAGGATATGGAATTTATGGGTCCTGTCCGTATGAAGGATGTTGAAGAGGCCCAGCAGAAGATAGTAAACATCATCAGAAGACTTGAAGACTCGTCGGAGATCGTTATTTCCAGAGGCGGAGGTGACGAGATAGTTGTCTAGCGGCAATCTTTTTAAGTCGAGTATTTATAAGGTAAAAAGCGATGACGCGAGAGTGATCGATTCAAATGAGCTGATCGCCGACAAGATGCATAAGTTGGCGGAAATCCTTGAAATGGATTCGGAAGGCGACAGTGATTTTGCGGATGAGTTTTCTTTGGGACTTGATGCGGAACAGGTAGAGGCCCTTCTCGGGACCGACAGCGACGGCGGTTATGAGGAATCAGGCGGCGGAGGCAATGTGATAAAGGAAGCTCCCCGCGTAAATTATGACGAACTCATAGAGCAGGCAAAAGAGGAAGCAGAGCGTATAATCGATGAGGCGGGCGCCGAAGCCCAGAGGATACTTGATGACGCCGCAAAGGAGTCGGAAGCTCTGAAAGTGGAAGCAAGAAACGCTGCGGAGAAAGAGGGATATCAGGCAGGCCTTGTAAAGGCCGAGACCGAATATGCGGAAAAAGAGCGGGCTCTTGCAGACAGGGGCAGGGAGTTAGAGGAAGAGTATAAAGACAGGTATGAGGAACTTGAAATCCAGCTTGTCAGGGATCTGACGGAAGTCTATGAGCATGTCCTTGGCGTAAATCTCTCGGATCAGACTGAGGTCATAATAAATCTCATGAAGGATGCCATAAAGAACATAGAGGGTGGCAGGAATTTCTTCGTACATGTATCAACAGATGATTACGCCTATGTGAGCGCATTTAAGGAGGACATCATAAACAGCGTCGGAGGGGTGGATTCGGTCGAGATAGTCGAAGACGTGACTTTGAAGCCTTCCGACTGCTTCGTGGAATGTGAAAGCGGAATTTACGAATGCGGGCTCGGAACGGAATTATCGCTTTTAAAGAAAGAGCTCAGGCTGTTATCCTATACGCCGGGCGAGGGATGACATTATGCCCCGGCAAAAAGCACCTGAGACACAAGATCAGATATGAACAATAACAATAAATACAGGCATGCGCTTTCAAAAACATATTTTAAGAGGCTCGGCAAGGTCGTAAACGTGGTCGGGCTCACCATAGAGTCCATAGGGCCTGACGCAAAGCTCAATGATATGTGCCGGATAATAATCGACAGCAGTACCGGCAGGTATGTGAATGCGGAGGTCGTGGGATTTAAGGATAACAGGACGCTGCTCATGCCCTATGATGTAACGGAGGGCATAGGATACGGATGTATAGTCGAGAATACCGGAGAACCCCTGACAGTCAGCGTCGGAGAAGAGCTTTTAGGTCTTACGCTTGACGGACTCGGAAGGCTTTCTGACGGGACCAGGATCAATACCGGAAAAAGCTACCCGATAGACGCGAATCCTCCGGATCCCATGGACAGGGAGATAATAAGGGATCCGCTTCCTTTAGGGGTAAAGGCCGTAGACGGGATACTTACCATCGGAAAAGGCCAGCGTATAGGGATCTTTGCGGGCTCGGGCGTCGGGAAGAGTACTCTGCTCGGGATGTTTGCCAGAAACACCAAGGCGGATATAAACGTTATCGCCCTTATAGGGGAGCGTGGAAGAGAGGTCAGGGAATTTATTGAAAGGGACATGGGCGAAGAGGGGATGAAGCGCTCGATCGTTGTCTGCGCGACATCTGATAAACCGGCCCTCGTAAGGAAAAAGGCACCCATGACCGCAACCGCCATAGCGGAGTATTTTCGGGATCAGGGCAAGGACGTTCTTCTGATGATGGATTCCCTTACCCGTTTTTCCATGGCTCAGAGGGAGATAGGCCTTGCAAGCGGAGAACCCCCGGTCACCAGGGGATATCCTCCGAGCGTCTACGCGGAGCTTCCGAAGCTCCTTGAAAGGGCAGGGAATTCCGATAAAGGATCTATCACCGGGCTGTATACCGTTCTTGTGGACGGGGATGATTTTAACGAACCTATAACGGATACGGCGAGAGGGATCTTAGACGGGCACATCGTGCTCAACCGGAAGCTTGCCCATAAGAATCATTATCCGGCCATAGATATACTCGCGAGCATATCAAGGTGTATGAGCCAGGTTGCCACAAAAGAGCATAAGGCAGCCGCAGGAAGGCTTAAGAACGTGCTTGCGACTTACAATGAGGCTGAGGACCTGATCAATATAGGAGCCTATAAGGCAGGCTCGAATCCGGGCATTGATTTCGCGATAAGCAAGATAGATAAGGTGAACGAATACCTGTGCCAGGAGGTGGACAGCAAATTTCAGTTTGATAATGAGATAGAGCTTTTGGAAACGATTTTTGACTGAACCGGGGTTTTTAAAGACAGCTTAAGGGACCGGGATCTTTGTTTCAGATGCTTTCGCAGACAGTGATTTTTTCGGGAAGCGCTGCAGAACGGGAAACAGGATATGGCAAGATTTATTTACAGGATGCAGAACATCCTGGATCTGAAGGAAAAGCTTGAGACGCAGGCAAGGAATGAGTATGCCGTCGCCCAGGCCGAGCTTAATGAAGAAGAGGAAAAGCTTGAAGCGATAAAGCGCCGTCAGGCGGATTATGAGCGTGAGCTTGAAAAACTGTATAACGGAGCCATAAATATCTTAAAGATCCAGGAAACTCTCGAAGCCATAGAATACATGAAATATCAGGCCGAACTCCAGAAGCTCAATATCAGAAGGGCAGAGGAGAGACTTGATGAGGAGCGGGAAAAGCTTAAGGATGCGATCCAGGAAAGAAAGACGCAGGAGAAGCTCAAGGAGAATGCCTTTGAGGTGTTCTTAGAGGAAATCAAGGCCTCGGAGGGCAAGGAGATAGACGAGCTCGTAAGCTACCGTTTTGGGGCAGGGCAGAAATAAGGACTGTAAATGATTTATGATAAAAAGACTTTGCGGGGATAGACGGTTATGGCAAAGGAAGATGAGGAACTCTTAGAGGGAGAACAGGCAGAAGGTAAAAAGAAAAAGAAGAAAAAGGAAAAAGCCGGCTTTGACGCCACTGTTTCGGATGAAGGGGCGACCCTTTATACTGATGCGGAAAACGACGACGAAGGCGGTTCTTTTTCTGTTGTCCTTATAGTTCTGCTTATCATCATAATATGGCTTGCTATCCTGGGGCTTCTGATAAAGCTGGATGTCGGCGGATTTGGTTCCAACGTGATGTATCCTCTTTTCAAGGATGTCCCGGTCCTGAATAAGATCCTGCCGGACCCTGAGTTTGCAAGCGCCGACCTTGAGCCGGAACAGGAGTTTACGGACATAAACGACGCGATAAGGGAGATAGAGAATTTAAGGCGGGAAAATGAGGATCTGAAAAAGACGGTAAGCTCGGCGACGAATGACGAGCAGATAGCCGCGCTTAAAGAGGAGATCATGCGCCTGCAGACCTTTGAGGACAGCCAGGTCGAGTTCCAGAAGCTTAAGACCGAGTTTTACGAGGAGGTCGTATTTGCCGAAGAAGCTCCGACCATTGACGAGTACAAGAAATTTTACGAGAGCATAGATCCCGAAAATGCGGAATACCTCTATAAACAGGTTGTCGCGCAGCTTGAGGAGGACAAGGAGCTTGATGAATACGTAAAAGTCTACAGCGAGATGAAGCCCAAGAGCGCAGCGGCTATTTTCCAGGAGATGGGGGACAGCCTCGACCTTGTCGTCAAGATCATGGATAAACTGGAGCCCGCTACCAGGGCAAAGATACTGGGAGCGATGGAGCCTGATTTCGCTTCCAGGATCACAAAGCTTATGGATCCTGATTGAGCAAATAAGGAAATTCTATAAAGCTTTTCAATGTTTGAGCCGATACATTAATTGATACCGAATGGTATCAATACTAAGGAAAGGAGAGGAAGATGACAGGTACGTCAATAAATGACCTAAAATCATATTTTACGCAGGCTGACACCATACCGGGCATAAAGCCGCAGACCTCAAATGATGACGGTAATTCCTTTTCAAAGGCTATGTCGGAGGCTCAGGCAAGACCGGTAAATACTGATACGAAGGTAAGCTTTCAGACTGCGGACAAGAACGGCCCGAAAGCCCAGGCGAAGCTTCAGAACGCAGGGAGAAAGGATCTTAACCCTAAGGCTGAAAAAGCGGATGGTGCCGTAAAGGATAGCGGGGACGCTTCGGATCAGGAGATCAGAGACAGGTTTTCGGAAAAACTCGATAAGATCAAAAAGGCCATCGAAGATGAGCTTGGTATAACGGACGAGGAGCTTGTAAACGCGATGGAGACCCTGGGACTATCCCAGGCGGATCTGCTCGATCCCGACAGCGTAAAAGCGCTTATGATGGATATAACAGGCACTGAGAACGCGGTGGATCTTCTTACAGACGAGACGCTGCTCTCAGGGATCAATAACGTCTGCGCGTTAGTGAATGAGAGCATAGAAGGCCTCAGGGAAGAGCTTTCCGTTACAGACGATCAGTTTGCAGGCCTCGTAAGCAGGTTTGAAGAGCTCGTTTCAAATGATGATATCGAAGAGATGCCGGGAGAAGCACTGGCAGAGGGGCTCTTAAAGGGTGAGGGAGATACGTCTGACAGCACCGTAAACGGGGAAAAACCAGTGGAAGACCGGACTGTGGGAGCCGAAGCCGTAAACAGTCAGGATGTTAAGTCTTCCGGGAAGTCCGAAAATGCCGAAGCTCCGGAAAAACCCGATATTTACAATGTTCAGAATACCCAGACCCCTGCAAAGGCCTCAAAGAACGGAAATTCTTTCGAGCAGTCGGGCGGAAACAGGGGAGAGGAAGCTCCCGCCGAGCAGCTTCAGATGCCCCAGACCGTGGTCCAGACACAGGTCAACGAGGCAGGTGAGGTCGTTGAGACCGTAAGGTACAGCTCCTATGCGGAGAATGCTGAGATCGTAAATCAGGTTACCGAACAGATAAAGATAAACATCAGTCCGGAAAGTACCTCGATGGAGATGATGCTCCATCCGGCATCTCTAGGCGCGGTAAACATCCAGGTTACCCAGCAGGGTGATATTTTAAGGGCTCAGATCTTAGTCCAGAATGAACAGGTTAAGGATGCGATAGCGGGACAGATGGAGCAGCTTTTAAAGACCTTTGAGGAGCAGGGGCAGAAGGTTACTGAGATAGATGTTTCGGTAGCCAATTATAATCTTGAGCACGGGCTTAATCAGGGGCAGGATCAGAACAGCTCAAGTAACGGGAACAGGGGATCATTTGAAGAAAGCTCTTCTCAGGGAGGAGTAAGAAGGACGATTGACTTGAATGCCATGAGTGAGGAGGAGATCTCCGAGCTTGATGAAAATGACAGGCTTACCGCCTCGGTCATGAGCATGACCGGAACGAGTGTGGAATACAGGGCATAACGAATGCCAGTCAGCCGCATGTTCTTTGGAATATGCGGGATTTTCAGGGATAAAACCTTTTTTGAAAATTAAGAAAGGAGAGTGATGAAATGTCATTAGTAGCACCGGTAATGGATGGTCAGGTTGGTGGCGCGACCTCTGCCGCAAGCGTGGCGGCGGAAAAGCAGAAGAAGGCTGCCGGTTCTTCGACGCTTGATAAGGAGTCGTTCCTTCAGCTGCTTGTGGCACAGATGAAGTATCAGGATCCGATGGAGCCTACTTCGAACACGGAGTATATTTCTCAGTATGCTCAGTTTTCAGAACTTGAGCAGATGCAGAATCTTGGCGGTTCCATGAATCTGCAGAGGGCTTCAGGCCTTGTGGGGCAGTATGCGGTAATGTCGCATACAAATGAAGCCACCGGAGCCGTTACAACGGTAGAGGGCAAGGTGGATTCCGTTTCCTTTGAGAACAATAAGGCATATCTTAACATCGGAGGAGAGCCCTATTCCATCGATGAGCTCACGAACGTTATGGATATAGATTATGCCAATGCTTCAGAGCTTGCGAACGCTTTTGCCGAAAAGATGGCAAAGCTTCCGGATATCGATTATCTGACGCTTGCTGATAAGGAAGATGTTGGAAACCTTCAGGCCTTATATAACAACATGGATGTTTACCAGCAGGGCTTCATAACCGACAGGCAGGTTTCTTCGCTGCAGGAATATGTCGCGAGGATGGCTCTTCTTGTTTCGAACGCAGAAGCCAGGGCTTCGGAGGCAGAGACCTCGGGAACCGACACGGAAACATCGGAGGATTCAGGAGTCTCAGGGGTTACAGAGGCATAGGGAGCGATCCGTTTTCGATGATCCTTTTTACAGGTCATCATGGAGGTAATCGATATGAGGGTAATGAACGGTCAATACCCCTCGTTAGAACAGCTTGCCGGGCAGCTTCCCCCAAAAGAAGCCCCGAAAGCAGGGACTGAGGGAGGAGAGAAGGGCGCCTTTGCCGATATCCTCTCAAGGAAGCAGAAGCCTCTTAGTAATTCCGAACAGCCAATACAGAGAAATGCGGGAGAGATAAGATTTTCAAAGCATGCTTCACTGAGGCTCTCGGACAGAAACATCGAACTTTCCGACGGTCAGCTTGAAAGGCTGACAAACGGAACACAGAAAGCAGGCGAGAAGGGGATAAATGAATCGCTCGTGATCATGGATGAGCTGGCTTTCATTGTGAATGTAAAGAACAATACCGTGATCACGGCAATGGACCAGAGCGAAGCCGATGAAAATGTTTTTACGAATATCGACGGAGCTGTGATAGTTTAAAAAAATTTTAAATGTAACTTATAATGCGGCCGGACCTGAAAAATAAGATGACAGGATTTACTCCGTAAATCCATCATTGCCGAAAACATATGTTTTCGGTCCCGCTGAGTTTAATAAATTAAACTCAGCGTGTGGAAGCCGCCCGACTCCCGACTGACAGAGGGAGACATTTAAAGAGAGGTAAATGACTTATGATGAGATCACTTTTTTCTGGCGTGGCAGGGCTCAGGACACACCAGACCAGAATGGACGTAATAGGTAATAACATCGCCAACGTAAATACGGTAGGTTTCAAGGCGAACAACGTAACCTTTCAGGAGCTTATCTATCAGACCAGCTCCAATGCATCAGGTGCAAACAACGATACCGGACGAGGCGGCGTAAACGCCAAGCAGATAGGTCTCGGTGTTTCCACCGGTGCCATAAACACCAATATCACCACCCCCGGTTCCTCCCAGACGACGAACAATCCTTTCGATCTGCAGATCGGCGGAGATTCCTTCTTTATCGTAAACGGCGGCGGAGAGAACTTCTTCAC
>JAIKXO010000133.1 GCA_024684065.1 Lachnospiraceae bacterium | reverse complement strand
GAAGTTCAGTATCTTAAATCCCGCTCTTACACAGACACTGCCGCCTTTCCAGACAGCAGCAGGAATAACGGATATCATGGCTCATCTTTATGAGAGATACCTGACCAATTCGACTGAGGTTGAGGTAACCGACAGGCTTATCGAGGCGCTTCTTCTTACGATGAAGCACGAGGGTCCGCGCGTCATCGCAGATCCCGATAACTACGAGGCGAGAGCCAATATTATGTGGGCGGGAATGATGGCGCATAACAATTCCTGCGGTGTTGGCCGTTCCCAGGACTGGAGCAGCCACGATATCGAGCACGAGCTTTCGGCATTATACGACTGTGCCCATGGTGCCGGTCTTGCAGTTACGATGCCTGCGGTATTTAAGTATGTGATGAAGCATAATGTCATGCGTTTTGCGCAGGTTGCGGTAAGAGTCTGGGGCTGCAGCATGGATTTTGAACATCCTGAGGTAACTGCTCTTGAAGGGATAAATGCTTTCTCAGCCTTTCTTACCTCACTTGGAATGCCGGATGATTTTGCGGGGCTTTGCGCTAAGGAGGAAGATATTCCGACGTTAGTTGAGAATCTGTGCTTCGGTAACGGGCGGGACGGAAAAGTATACGGATTCGTTACTCTTGACAAGGAGGATTGCACGAATATATATAAGATGATGGTGTAATCTGTATCTGCAGCTTATCTGAGTGAAAAAATGCAGGCTCCGGTGGGAACGATCCTCTGATGTGTTCTCACCGGAGTTTTTTTATCGTAAAACATTTGTTTTCTATGTTTATAGTCAATGTCAAAATGATATTAAACGTGGTTCCGTGCTTCGCACTTCCACTACGCTCCCCAATATTCGCAATCCGTGGGGCCCCTTCCCCACTTCTTGCTCATATTGTGGCGGGTCATAAAGCCTTTCACCCACCGGCAAGCAAGCTTGCCGTGGGTTCAGGCTTTTGCCCCTGATATCATAAATATGACCTTGTATGTATTTTTGCTTATGGTAGAATAATAGGAATCGAAAAAAGAATTTTCGGGGGTAATTAAAAATAATAATGTTCAGGAAATATATAGGCGACAGAAATTTCTACAGAAGGCTTCTCAGGATATCGGTGCCGATCATGCTTCAGAGCGCGATATCCAATTTTGTGAGCCTTTTGGATAATATTATGGTGGGCAGGGTCGGCACCGAACAGATGACCGGAGTAGCCATAGCCAACCAGCTTTTTTTCGTGTTTTTCCTCGCGATATTCGGAGGCCTTGCGGGAGCAGGGATCTTCACCGCCCAGTATTACGGACGCGGCGATGACGAAGGCGTCAGGAATACTTTCCGTTATAAGGTCTGGATGGGATTGATCATTGTTGTGGCTGCGATAGTGATCTTTACGATGTATGGCAGGCAGCTCATGATGCTCTATCTAAGCAGTGATTCCAGTATCGGTGACGTGGACGCCACCCTCAGATACGGCCTGCTTTATATGAGTATCAATCTTCTGGGGCTGCCGGGCTTTACGGTAACGCAGGTCTATTCAGGTACTATGCGCGACTGCGGTAAGACCACCGTTCCAATGGCTGCCGGCATCACAGCGGTGCTTACGAACCTTGTGTTAGATGCCCTTCTGATCTTTGGCCTGGGCCCCTTCCCGGAGCTTGGCGTGGCAGGCGCCGCGATCGCTACCGTGATCGCGAGATATGTAGAGGCTATGGTAGTCGTTATCTACAGTCATACGCATAAAGACATACTCCGTTACATGAAGGGGGTCTACCGGACGCTTTTTATCCCGAAAAGCCTTACCGGAGAGATCACCAAAAAGGGGACGCCGCTTCTTTTGAACGAGATACTCTGGAGCATGGGGATGGCGGTCCTTATGCAGTGTTATTCCGTGCGTGGGCTTGAGGTGATCGCGGGAATGAACATTTCAAATACCGTCAGCAACGTGGTAAACATCACCTTTTTTGCCATGGGAGATGCGGTGGCGATCATTGTCGGACAGCTCCTGGGAGCCGGGAGGATGAAGGAAGCAAAGGATGCTGATAATAAGATAATTGCTTTTGCGGTGTTTTTGGGCTGCGTATCGTCGCTGCTTCTTGTTGTGCTCGCATTTACCTTCCCTCAGGTATACAATACCTCGGATATCGTAAAAAACCTGGCTAAGAATTTCCTTTTGGTACATGCTGTCTTTACGCCGCAGATCGCGCTCCTTCATACGACATATTTCACCTTACGTTCCGGCGGAAAGACCGGGATAACATTTGTCTTTGACTGTATGTTCGTGTGGGTGGTCTCGGTTCCGGTAGCTTATTTCCTGAGCCGCTATACCTCGCTTCATATAGTGGCGGTTTACGCGCTGGTCAACCTCGCTGAGATCATCAAATCAGTATTTGGATTGATACTGGTAAAAAAGAATGCCTGGATGAATAACCTGACGGAAGATATCGGTTAATCAGAATATATTCTGTTTTTAATGTGATTTTAATCTTTTCTGAAAGATTTCTTAAGCTGGCTCCTGTATTATGGGCTCATCAGACAGGAAACCTTTTAACAGAGGAGGAGAATATCATGGAAGAATTAGAAAAGGTTGAAAAATTAAGAGAAAGCGCAGGCGTCAGCTATGAGGAGGCCAGAGAAGCGCTCAGGGCATCAAACGGTGATCTGCTGGACGCGATAGTGTATCTTGAGAAGCAGGGGAAGATGACAAGGCCCGCGCCGTCAGTCTACTCTACCGAATATGAGGAACAAAACGGCTACGAGCGCGTTGAGGATCATTTCGAGAAGGAACCCACCGGGAGGGGATTTTTCGAACGCCTTAAGCATTTTATGTCAGTGATCTGGAGAACTCTCGTAGATAATTCGGTGTCCATGAAGGATAAAAACGGGCAGGAGATTTTAAAGGTGCCCCTTATCCTTCTGGTGGTCCTTATATTTGCAGGCTTCGGAGCCATCATTCCTGTTATGATCGTGCTTCTGTTCTTCGGCTTCCGTTATAATATAGTCGGGGAAAAGGATATGCCCAATGTCAACGAGATCTTAAACAGGGCGGGAGATATGGCTGATAATATGAAAAGTGAGTTGAAATAATATGGCCAAGCTTTTGATAGTCGAGGATGAAGAAAAACTTGCCCGCTTTATAGAGCTGGAGCTTATCCATGAGGGATATGAGGTGGAAAAAACCGGAAACGGTCTTACGGCCTGTGAGATCGTTTCCGGAAAGGCTCCCGGGGAAGCGCCCTTTGATCTGATGCTTCTTGACATCATGCTTCCGGGAATAAACGGCATGGAGGTGTTGAGGCGCCTGGGTATAATGGAAAAGGAACAGGACATAAAAATACCACCTGTTATTATTTTGACCGCACGTGACCAGGTCATGGATAAGGTGGCCGGCCTCGATGCGGGCGCCGTGGATTATATAACAAAGCCGTTTGCTATCGAAGAGCTGCTTGCAAGGATCAGGGTGGCCTTAAAGCTTCATGGGTCAGGCAGGGAAGCGGCAGAAGGAGCTTCAGGAAATAAGGGAAGCGAACTTCTCAGCTGGAGGGACCTGACGCTCGATAAACAAAAGCACCGGGTGACCTATGCAGGGACGGAGATCCCGCTTACGAACCGGGAATTTCTTATGCTTCTTACACTTCTTGAAAACAGGGATATAGTGCTGTCAAGGGATTCGCTTCTTTCAAAGGTCTGCGGTTACGATTATGTGGGAGAGACCAACATCATCGATGTTTATGTCCGGTATCTGCGAACGAAGATCGATGAGGCTTTCAATGTAAAAATGATCCAGACTGTCAGAGGAGTCGGTTATGTCATCTATTCAGACGCAAAATAAACGGATGAGCTCGATCACGGGCCGGCTTCATCATACCTATATGCAGAAAAAGATCGGATTTTATCTGAAAGAAGACCTTCTGGCCTTTTTTTTGATGATCGTTTCCGCCCTGTTCTGGCAGGAATATCAGGCCGCCGGATCTTTTGAACCGCTTCGCATCCGCATGTTTGACAAAACACTTAAATACACGGTTACAAAACAGGATGGGGCGCTCATTCTTTCGACTGATGCCTCCGGGCTGGTTTATTCTGCGCTGTACATTGTGGCGGGACTTCTGGCCCTCCAGTTCTTGCTTATGTTTCTGTGCTGGTTTGCGGAGCGAAGAAGGATAATGCGCATCCTGAGCCCTCTTATGGATATTGCCCTTAAGGCGGATGAGTTAAACAGGATGTCCTTCGGAGAGGATAAATACGGGCAGATCGAGAATGCCATCGAACGGATCCAGGTCGACCAGTCTGAGATGCTTTCCTTTGGCGACAAGGATTTAAGAGGCATTGAAGCGGCCATGAATAACCTGTTAAGGAGGATGCGGGAAGCCAATATGCAGCAGGCCCGTTTTGTCAATGACGCCTCTCATGAACTCAGGACCCCTATCGCCGTGCTTCAGGGGTATGCCGATATGCTGGCCCGCTGGGGCAAGGAAGACGAAAAGGTACTTAATGAGTCGATAGAAGCAATACGAAATGAAGCGGCGCATATGAGCAGGCTCGTCGAGCAGCTTCTGTTTCTGGCCCGCGGTGATTCCGGCCGTACCAAGCTTCAGCCGGAAAAAACAGAGCTTACGGATTTTATGAGGGAGATCTACGAGGAATCCCTTATGATCGATGAAAAGCATATATACCGCTACGCCGCCGATTCGGGATCACCGGTATACTGTATGGCTGATAAGGGGCTTTTAAAACAGGCGGTCAGGATCCTCGTTGATAATGCCGCCAAATATACGGGTGAGGGAGATGAGATAATGCTGAGCGCGGGGAAAACCTGGCTCCAGGTACAGGATACAGGCCGCGGGATACAGGAATCCGATGTAGCCCATATTTTTGACCGTTTTTATCGGTCAGAGGATGTGCGCTCCTTCCAGGGGACCGGTCTCGGTCTTTCCATTGCCAAATGGATCATTGACAAGCATGGAGCCCATTTTGAAGTGCTTTCCCGTAAAGATCTCGGTACCCGCATTCGTATCGTACTGCCGGAAACGGATCCGGAAGCATATGACTGTCAGGCCTGAGATAAACGGGTCAGATCATTTTTGCCTTAAGCATCCGGCCGGGGAATGTCCTGACCGGTTTTTTTATCTATTGGTGACGCTTCATTCTACCGATTTCTCAATCTCTTCGGTCACGGTGTTTAAAAGCCTGATCACTTCATTATGCTTTTTTTTCGCATATTCGATATCTCCGTTTGTTTTCAGGGCATATTCCACATTCATCGCAAGTTCGGACAGCCTTAAAGCGCCGATGGTCTGGGAAGAGGATTTGACCGCGTGGACGACGGTCTCGTATTCCTTCCAGTTCTCCTCATCACAGGCTTTCTGGAGCCTTCCCGCATAGTTATCGCGGACATAGGTCTTAAGTACGGTTTCGTAGATTTCTTTTTCGCCGCCGAAATGGTCAAGCCCCTTGTCCATATCGATGACATCGCCTGTTCTCCTGATTTTCTCTTCGGGAAGATATTCGACTAAAAGCTTTTCAAGCTGTGTGGGGTTGACAGGTTTGCTGAGGTAATCCGAGAAACCGTGTTCCAGATAGGTCTTCTGGGCGCCTGAGATCGCATTGGCGGTCAGTGCAATGACAGGAATGTTTTTGTTGGTTTCCGGGATCCTTTCATCCGAGCGGATATGGGCTAATGTTTCTATTCCGTCCATTTCCGGCATCATATGATCTAAAAGGATCAGGTCATAGTGAGTCAGGCGTATCTTTTCGATCGCTTCTTTTCCGCTGTCTGCAGTGTCTATCCGGATCTTTGTATTCTTTAAAAGTCCTTTTATAACGAGCTGGTTTAAGTCCACGTCATCTACTACCAGAATATGCGCCTCCGGAGCCTCGAAGCTCTCCCTGTAAACATCTATATTCTTAAGATTGGCTTTACGCGCGCTCTCAAAATCACCTATAGGCTTGGGATCGATGATCTCCTGCTCAAGATCAAAATAGAAATCTGAACCCTGCCCGTAGGTACTCTCAACCTGAAGCCTGCTTCCCATGAGCTCAAGATATTTGGAAGAAATGGCAAGGCCGAGTCCGGTGCCCTCGATCCCGCGGTTATGCTTTTCGTCCAGCCTTTGGAAGGAATCCCAGAGATGCTCCTTATCCTCCTCCCTTACACCGATCCCGGTATCACTTACCGAGATATGAAGACGTACCGAAGAACCGTTTGCGGACAGCTTATGTATTGAGAGGGTCACGCTTCCCGCTTCTGTATATTTTACGGCATTGGTCAGCAGATTTGTAAGAATCTCGCGAATACGGATATCGTCGCCGCAGAGTTTTGACGGGAGCCTTCTGTCTATGTGGCAGTTGACCGCAAGCTTTTTTTCCAGAGCCCGGAATTCGATCATATCCAGCATGTCATTTATGAGCCCGGCAGTATCATAATTTACGGGAATGATCTCAAGCTTGCCGGATTCTATTTTTGAGAAATCCAGGATCTCATTTATAAGCGCAAGCAGTGTCTGTCCGCTGCCTTTTATATTGGCGGCATAGGAAAGGATAGCTTTCTCACTGCTCTCTCTTAGGATCATTTCATCAAAGCCGAGTATGGCATTTATGGGAGTCCGTATTTCATGTGACATATTCGCAAGAAACACACTCTTTTTCCGGTTTGCCGTATCCGCGATCTCGATCTGTTTCTTAAGCGAGGTGGACATGGTCTCAAGGGAGCGGGACAGGATGCCGATCTCATCGGCGCTGTCGGTATTCATGATATCGCTGTAATCTCCGTTCGCGTAATGCTCGGCAACCTGAGTCATGCGCTTAAGAGGCGAGATGAGCGTCCGTATCCAGGAAAGGCATATCGCGATCGCCATGACTAAAATAAGGATAGAAACGATCAGAAGCTCTCTTGTCAGGGTACTTTGCGGTACGTTGATCTCATCTACAGGAGTGTTAAGCCCTAAGATCATGCCGTTACTGAGCCTTTTCTGGATGATCTTCCGTTTCACCCCGTCTATGCCGGTGAGCGTGCGGACTTCATCAACAGAGCTTTCAAGCACGCTGTTTACAAAGAGCAGGAGGTTGTCCGTAAGATCCTTGCGGCTGACTCCTTCAGGATAATCAAAGTGAAAGACTATATCGCCCTGGGAAGAGACCAGATAAGCTCTTCCGCTGTCATATACGATAATATCGGATACGAAATTCCGAAGCAGCCTGATATCGATATCCATTCCGATAACGCCGACTGTATATCCGTCATGTATATAAGGAATGATATAACTGATCATTTCAACATTGATATTTTCGTTGTAATAAGGATCCATCCAAAAAGGCTCTCCCGTTTCGACGGGGATATAATACCAGCCCACGTGGTCCAGGTCATCCCTGTCATAAATGTCTATATCCGTCGGTTCGGTTAAGTCCCAGACTCCGTCATTTACGTTGTAGGTGTACCAGAAGCCGGCTGTCGGTTCATAATCCTCGGGATTATACCGGAGATAAACGGATATGGCGCCGGGCGTTTTTTCGGCTATGCTCTTTCCCAGCTCTGAAATGTCGTAGTTGAACTGTTCGCGTTCCTCCTCGTCCTCAAGGAAATTTTCATAGGTTTCGGCACGCTTTTCGGCATAGTTGTATATGGTCCCGACAGACTGTTCGACAGAGCTTAAGATGTCATCAATATCCCGGGAGCTTTGCTCTGCGGTAAGGTTTAAAATACGGTCCGAATCCTCGTCCAGGATACGGTTGGTGCGCTGAATGGCCGTCAGTCCGAAGGCAAGAGTGACCACGATCATTATGAAGGTTATGACAAGTACGATTTTAGTTTGCAGGGACTTCACTGTATAATACTCCTGTAAGGAAAATCAATATGAAAACCTTAATAGGGAACCATCATCTGGACGGTTCCCATATATATCTGATTATAGGTTTGAAAGCTGAAAATTGCAATATATATAAAAAGACTCTGTAAAGACTCTGTAAAAGCTGTGACGGAGGCTGCGGATCGGGATCCTGCTTTGCTGTATCATATGCAAAGATCAGTCCGGGCCGGGGTTAAAAGCCCGAAAGCCCGAAAGCCTTTGATATCTGTGGTTTTCCGATCATTGCGCAGCTCGACAATCTCCTCAGTTATGCGTATAATAGTGACCGGATACAAAATATCATTTCATGTAAAAACGGGATTGCACAGGGAGACGCTGATAATCGGTTTTTCCTTTGTATTTTAAGAGAGGAGATGGCAATGAGGCGGAAAATACTTTATATGATCGTATGCGTTTTAGCCGTTTGCATAGCGGGATGCGCTAACTTCCCGGGAAATAATGTCTTAAGCGAAACCGGACCGGCTCTGTCCGGGCCGCCTTCTTATCAGGTGTTTCTGCCAAAAGGCTATGAAGAAAGCGGCCGCTTCTATCCGACGGTATATATCCTTCCGGAGGACGGTATACATGCGGAAACAGAAGAGTCGGTGAAAGACTATCTTTCAGCTATGGACACAGACAGCGTGATGGATATGATCATAGTCTGTCCCGACCTGCCGGACCCTACATCGGATAAGTCCGCCAACGCTCATGAGAGCCTGAGGGCTCTCGTAGAAGAGGTGGATAAAAGCTACAGGACAATACAAGATCCATGGGGACGGGCGGCAGCAGGCGCCGGCTGCGGAGGCTTTTTAGCTTCAATGCTCACCTTTACCGATGAAAACGGAGAACTTTTATATGAGCCCGGGCTGTTCGGGCTTTCCGGAAGCATAAGCGGGGATTATGTGTCGCAGGATAATCCCTGGCTTGACAGATATGAAAGCCTTCTTTCGGTCAGTAACCAGCGGAAAATGTCCAATCCTTTCCTGTCGCAGTTTTATACCTTTATGACTGCGGCTTCGGAGGATCCGCTTTCCTATATTGCGGGAGGAGTGAATGATGTCATCTCTTTTCTTATCCTTAAGGGCACGGCCTATGCGGGGATGTATTATGATTATTACGGCAACGGTGATGAAACCATGCTGTCCCTGACCGTAAAGAACGGGGAGGACGACGGGGCGTACAGGAAGGATGCCGTGCAGAGAATGCTCACAGGCTTCACGGGACGGATGTTTTCATCCCTTATAGACGGAAAGCTTATGCTTTCCCCTCAGGCTGCGGATAAGAATGTTTCAGAGATCGAAGCGGTCTATGAGGTCACTTTGTCGCAGGAGGCTTTGGAATACGCGAAGGATAAGGAGATAGAGCTCATACCTTATCTTGAGATAACCGATCCGTCTGACGGATCAGTTCTTTCTGAAGCTTCGGGAAAGGAGATAGGTGTTTCTGCGGGGACTATAGATAACAGACCGGATCCTGTCGGGATCTCAAATATTGTTAACGGGCAAAGCGCTGTCGTAACTCTTTATGCCGGGCTTTTGGGAGCCCGGGTAAAGCTCTGCGACGAGCCGCTTGTCCGGATACAGTCAGCGGAGGATATCAAAGAGGGCCGCTTTATCGACCTGATGGGGAAATGGAGGTTCAAGGCGGTAAAGGACATTGAGCCCGGCCGGCTTCCTAAGGCTTCAGAGTACGAGGCCTGGGAGGATGTGCTTCCGGCCCTTGAATGGTGGGACTCTGATTTTTCCGGAGAGACAGACATGAAAGCCTATACAGGTTATGCCTGGTATGTGAAGGAATTTGAGGTGCCGGAGGATTTCCCCAGGGAGACAGTGTATTTTCCCGTGGGATGCTTTGATGAAACGGATATTGTTTTCGTTAACGGAAAGCCGGTGGGATCTACCGGTATGGATACGGATACCTGGCAGCCTTTTAAGGACTTCTGGGATACGAAACGTGTTTATATGGTTTCAGGGGAGCTGCTTAATTACGGCGGGGTTAACAGCGTGATCATCCTGACCCATAACATCTCGGGAGACGGCGGCTGGTATACGGGGCATCCCGGGCTTTATACCGAAGCAGCGTACGCTGCTCTTGATCCGGATGCGCAGGAAGAAGAGGAAAAGGAGCAGGAAGGCAGGTTTTTCAAAATGGAGATTGATTCCGCTTTCCGGGCCCTGGCGCTGAATGAAAAGGAAAAGACCGTACCGGAAAGCTTTCTTGTCTATCTTCCGGCCGGATATTTTGATCCGGAAAATAAGGGAAAGCGTTATCCAACGGCTTATCTTTTTCACCAGCTGAACAGCACGGCTAACTCATACAGGATTGACGGGATCGACAGGCTCGTAACCGGCGCGATCCTTTCCGGAAAGCTTCCGGAGCTTATCATGATAGCTCCTGACAGCAATGAAGACGGTTTCTGGATGGGAGACTGGGAGAAGATGGTAACGGAGGAGATACTTCCCTATGTGGACAGCCGCTACCGTACGATAGCGGACCCCGGGCACAGATTTTGCGCGGGCGCTTCCATGGGCGGATGCGGGGCATACAGCATAGGGCTTTCTCATCCGGAACTGTTCAGTGGCATAATCAGTTATTTCGGAGCGATCAATATGGGCGCGAATCCGCTTTTGAAAGCCCGAAGGATGGATAAAGAGGAGCTTTCCCGTTTCAGGCAGTTCTTTATTGCCGGAAACAGGGATCTTTACAAATTCGGGATACCGGCGGTCGACCTTGACAGGAACCTGCGGGAAAAGGATATCCCTCATTATTTCGAGCTGGGAGAGGGCGGACATGACAGTGCGTTTTATCTGCCCTATGTCATAGATTCGTTCGCCTTTGTAATGAAGGACATGGCTGACTGAGCCTTCCGGGTTATACTGAGCCCCGGCGCCCTGTAAAGTCCGGCAGGGTTCTGTCAGCCCTCATAATGATGCCCGTAGGTTATCTCGACCTCCCTGTCCTCCCAGGTCTTAAGCTTCACATGGTATTCATCGCTTTCTTCGATGTAATTGGGAAGAAGGGGTATCTTTCCGTATCCGTTTGGCGCGTTTACTATATATTGCGGTATCGCAAGCCCGGATGTATGGCCCCTCAGGTACTTCATGATCTTAAGGCCCTCATCCACGGTTATCTCAAAATGCCCGGTGCCCTTTACCTGCTTGGGGTGGAAGATATAGTACGGCCTCACCCTTGCCTTTAAGAGCCCTTCGTTCAAAAGCTGGACAATGTATTTGTCATTATTGATACCCTTTAAAAATACCATCTGGTTTCCCAGAGGGATTCCGGCATCCGACAGCCTTGTGCATGCTTTTACGGCTTCTTCAGTAAGCTCACCGGGGTGGTTGAACTGGGTATTTATAAAAAGAGGATGGTATTTCTTAAGCATCGAGGCAAGTTCTTCAGTGATCCTCTGCGGCATGGTGACCGGCACCCTGGTACCTATCCTTATTATCTCTACATGAGGGATTTCCCGCACTCTTTTTATTATGCTTTCCAGAAGCTCGTCAGGCAGCATCATCGGATCCCCTCCCGTGATGAGCACGTCACGGATCTCCTTAGTGTTCCTTATGTATTCGATCGCGGCGCTTATGTTTTCCTCCGATTCGATCCTGTCAGCTTCCCCGATGCATCTTCTTCTCTGGCAATGCCTGCAGAACATGGCACAGGAGCTGGTTACGTTTACTATGAGCCTGTTTGGATATCTTCTGGTTATGCACGGGGCGGGATTTGTATATTCTTCCCCCATGGGATCGAGCTCGCCTTCCGGGCTGTTCTCGGCGGCAGAGGGGAGAGCCATCATGTTAATGGGATAGGTCATATCCTCATAATCCATGAGGGACAGGTAATACGGGGTCGTCGCCCATCTGTATTTTCTCGATATTTCCTGAAACATCCTGATCTCGGGATCGGAAAGCTTTATAAATTTACCTAAGATAGACACTGAGCTTATCCTGTGGGCAAGCTGCCAGTGCCAGTCGTTCCAGTTCTCTTCGGACGCTCCAAAGTATTCAAGGATCTCTTTCTTATGATTTTTTGAGATCACATCTCTTTTCTGGGAGGTCTCATTTAAAAACTCCTCCTTAAAGCTTAAGAAATCTTCTATTTCACTGTAAAGTTCCCGGGCTCTCTCTAAGGATATCTCTCTTTTTTTGTCCATATCTTTACCTCGATCTTATACTATGATGTGAGGGTCAAAAGTGATATCAGGCTTGCTGTGGGTTCAGGCTTCCCCCCTGATATCATACTATGACATTATGAAAAGCTTCCTGCTTGCCTGCAAAATCCGTGTGGTTACGATCAGCAGCCGTCAGGACCGGCTGATCCCATCCCGGTTTTCTTATCCGCTTCATATCTTTCAAGCTTTTCATCCCATACTTTTCTGTACTTTTCATCCTCCTTATGAGAAGAAAGCTCATAATGGGCTTTAAGATAATCGGCCAGATAAGCGCTGAATTTTTCCGCGCCGTAAGTATTCAGGTGATTCCCGTTATCCGGGGAATCAATGTTGTAATCAAGTCCTATCTCATCTGCGGATTCATCGAAATTTACATAGTCTATCCCGTATGGCTCTGCTATTTCCCTTATCTGGTCGTCAAAATGGTACCCCCAGTTATTTGAATAGCTCGGGACCTTCATCAAAAACAACCCGGTACCGTTATCCCTGCAAAGCTCTATGATCTTAAGCAGATATTCCCTGTTTCGTTTAGAGATCTCGATATCCTCGTTCATATATCGCGGCCCATCCCTCTCGGGCAGGGAATCGGTCACGTTATAGTTTATCAGGTATCCGTTATGATCCACATAAGCATTCCTGAATACATATTCGAAATCTTCGAGTGACAGCTCCTTCCACCTTGTATGGAATCTTAATATGGGGAAGATATAATCGATCACCTTTTCATCCTCTCCCTTAGCCGCTTTGACGGCATCAAGCTTTACGCGAGAAAGCCTCATTCCGTCAAGAGCCTTTCTGTTTGAAGGCTCTTCGACGAAATTGTCATCATATTTGATAAAGCCCACATCCAGAGCCACCAGCTCAGGCTTCCTTCCGCTTTTAAACGCATCCTCTATCATATAGTAGGAGATCCACATAGGCTGGGAAGCATTACCCCTGTCATAGGAGGCAAAGCCCTGCCTTTCCCACAATACCGGAGGGGATACGGCGCTGTATACGGTGGAAGAGCCTACGAAAATAACATCTAAAGGAAGCTTTTCCTTATAAAAATCCTCCGTGATATGGCCGTCCGGGTTCTCGCTCACGTATTTGGGCATAAAGACCCTGTTTAGCACAGTAAACAAAAGCACCGCCAGAACAGTCTTAAATAAAAGGAGCAGTATGTGATTTATCCTTCCGTGATCTTCTCTGCTTTTCATTTTAATATTTTCTGATAACAGTGTTATAGCGTCCAAAGCACCTGACGCATAAAATCATGATTATCCGCTGAATGCCTTATTATACTCATTAACGAAATGGCCTGCCGTTTCGTTAATGAGTACGTGCCGGCCGCGTGCCGTAAAGCGGCATATCGGTGCCGGATGTTTCCATGGTCAGAAATTCAGATAAATAAATGCCTTCGCATCATACCCCATCCCATAGCTTCCAAATACAATGACGCACGTTATGAGCGCGCACATCACTGCCCACTGCGCGGGCACGGGAAGTTTGAATATCCTTTCCCTGACGCTTCCTTTTCTCTGGATAAGGCTTACAGAGAAGAGGACGAGGATTGCCACAAGGCCTACAATGAGCTCCTCCTTCGGAAGAGAAAGCTGTGAAAACACGATTTCCCAGTCAAAGCCTTTCCAGTTCCTGAAAACATCTCTTATAGTTTCAAAGGCCGCCCGCGTTCCCGTTGATATATCAAACACCCTCAAAAAGGCCATGAGCCAGAAGGTTTTGGCCGTCCTGTAAAGTCTCATGCCGAAGCTTTTCTCCGACAGCTTGAGCTTTTCGGTTATACGGAGCGACAGGGGCTCCAGTTCGGTCCCGAGAATGATAAAGAAGCAGTTTAAGAGCCCCCAGACCACATACCTGCTCTGCGAGCCGTGCCACATTCCCGTAAGCGTCCATACGATCAGCATGGGGAGATAAAGAGGCAGCCTCTTTCCGATCCCTTCCCCTATCCGGGTCTTTGCCCATTTAGAGAGCTTAAGCATCCATTTTGCGACAGACAGCGGATAAAAGATATAGTCCTTGAACCAGGTCCCGAGGGTAATGTGCCAGCGCCGCCAGTATTCCGCGATGCTTTTTGAGAAGAATGGACGTTCGAAATTCTCCGTTATCCTTACCCCGAACAGCTCACTGACCCCGAGCGCCACGTCTATGCCCCCTGAGAAATCCCCGTAGATCTGCATTGAATAGAAGAAGATAGTAAGGAGCAGATATAAGCCCGTATAGCTCTCCCTCATGGAGATGGATGCCTGTACATATCCCGCAAGGCGGTCCGCAATGACAAGCTTTTTAAACAGTCCCCACATTATCCTGATAAACCCTGATTTGATCCTGTAAAGATCAAAATCCGCGGATCTGTATAATTCCGGCGCGAGTTCCCCGAATCTGCTGATCGGCCCCTGTATTATCTGGGGGAAATAGGAGACATAAAGAGCGAACCTGAAGAAATTATGCTCTGCGTCATATTTACCGTAGTAAATATCGATCAGATATCCCATCGACTGGAAAGTGTAGAAGGAGATCCCGAGCGGCAGAAGCAGGTTAAGGAACGGGACAAAATCAGTGTTTCCAAAGTGGTTCAGCCTGAAAAGATTGAAATATGCTATGAAGAGATCAGCGTATTTAAAAAATGCCAGTATGGAAAAATTTATTAACAGACATAAAAACAACAGCCGCTTCTGCTTCTTCTTAACAGCAGCCTTATATTCTTTTTTCTCTTCCTTTGAGAGGGTATCCTTATTATCCTTTATATAGGCTTTCTGCTTTATATTTCGCTTTTCCAGGAGAAGGGCAGTGTAAAATGTGGAAGCCGTCGTAAAAAGAATATAGAAGATCCTTGTGATCCCGGTACACAGATAAAAATACCAGCTTGCGGCTAAAAGAACTACCCACTGCCATTTTCTGGGAACAACATAATAAAGCAGGACAGCAATTATCACAAAGCCTGCAAATCTCAGTGTAATAAATGACATAGCAAATCTTTCGTCAGATTCCGGATAGGCTTATATTCGGCCTGAGCCGCCTATTCCTCCATCAGGGTCTGTACCAGTTCATAGACCGTCTGAGCCGAATTAAAATTCTCCGGCACCATATGCTCTGCCGTTATCTCGATATCAAACTCGTCCATAAGCTCCCCGACCAGGGTCACGATATCGAAGGAATCGAATATCTTTTTGTTGATAAGCCCTGTCTCCGTTTCATAATCGATTTCCGGGTGAACCGATCGCAGGATTTCAATAACATCTTCCATTATGTTCTCCAATCTGATCCGTGTATCAGTGATCTGACGTAATATAAATATTGTTTCTTTTATCAGTTTACAGGTGATATTTTCAGTTTTCCCTTATTATAACATCTTTTTAAGCTCTACCCTGTCAACCTTCCCGTTTGGAAGATGGGGCAGGGCTTCAAGCCTTTTAAGGACGTTGGGCATCATATAATGCACGAGCTTCTTTTTTAAGAGCCCGGTAAGCTCGATCTCGTCATGCTCCGGCGACTCATAGAATAAAACGATCTTCGATTTTACCGGCTCGAAAAGGCAGCATACATCCTTTATCCCGGGAAGAGAGGAAACGGCAGTTTCGATCTCACCGAGCTCGATCCTGTGCCCCATATGCTTGATCTGAAAATCCTTGCGGGATACAAAAACAAGCTCCTGCCTTTCATTATACTTTGCCAGATCCCCCGTCCTGTATATTTTTTCCGGATAATAGGGATTCAGCGGATTCTGGACAAATACCTCTTCGGTACGTTCCTTAGAGTTATAATAGCCCAGTGCCAGGCAGCTTCCCTTTACGCAGATCTCCCCTGTCACGTTTTTGCGCCGTATCAGCTTGTCCTCTTCGTCAAGCAAAAGGATCTCGGTGTTTTTAAAGGGCTTTCCGATCGGGATCGTCTCATCGTCGCCGTATTCCCTGTCCACGATATGATATGTGCAGACCCCGGTGATCTCGGTAGGTCCGTATATCTGGACGAAGACAGCCTCCGGATAATTCTCCTTCCAGTAATTATAACATTTGACAGGCATCGATTCAGCCCCGAATATGATCTTTCTGAGGCATCCGGGGCGTATCGACTTAAAGCCCTTAAAGGTCGACACGATCTTCATTGCTGAAGGTACCCATCTTATCGTGGTGATCTTATGATCCTCAAGAAACTGAAGCAGTTTAAGGGGTATCGAGAAATATTCGGCGGGGACTATCCCCATGCTCCCGCCCATCTTTAAGGTACAGTAGATATCAATAAGCGAAGCGTCGAAATAAAAAGGCGCCTGATTGGCTATCACGTCTTCGGAAGTGATGCCGATCTCCTGCGTGAAATGATCTATATAGTCTATGAGGGAGCGGTGTGATACCACCACCCCTTTCGGGATCCCCGTGGAGCCCGAGGTATATAATACATAAACCGGATCCGTATCTATGGCCTGGTCAAGCCTTTCGGAAAGCAGGCTTTCTTCAGTTTCCGTTTCGATCATCTCCTCATAGATATAAACATTTGAGGAAAAAGTCCTTGCGGCATCAAAATGTGAGATATCCGTTATCACGGCAGCAGGCTTAAGGTTTTCGACAATGAGCGACAGTCTGTATTCCGGCATTGCCGTATCTAAGGGCACGTAGAAGTTGCGGCTCATCACCGTTCCGAAAAACGCCCCTAAAACTCTTGGGGCCTTGTCCATATAAATGAGCACCGGCCTGCATACCGTATTAAGCTTTTTGATCAGCTTTACCGCGATAGCCTTTGAATCCTTATACAGTTCTTTATAGGTATATATGTCTGTTTCGTCAAAATATGCGGTTTTTTCAGGAAAGCTTTCTGCGGAAGCCCTGAGATAATTGATTATATTCGTTTCCATATGTCAGTTCAGCATCTTATCCACCCTTTCAAAGTCTTGACCTCGCTGTCCTCATCCTTCATATAGAGCTTAGGATAGACGGTCAGATGTTCTTTGTTTCTATTTAACAGCGCCGCCCATTGGCTGAAGGTTGAGTTTGCGATTATGTTATGCCTGCATAAGGACATAAGCTGCATGTCGCGAAAGCTGTCAGTTCCTTTATTATGAGCCACTACGCGCTTGTTTTCTAAAAATGCAAATGCCGATTCGATATATTCAGGGTCATCCGAAAAAATATAAAACTTAAGCCCATCCCTGTCAATCCCGGTCCCTTTGCAGACAGCATCGATCCCCTCTTTATAATAGTCCACGGGAAGGCTTATGAAGCTGTTCTTATAGGCGGTAAGATAATCGCCCCTCCGTACATGGATCCCCACGGAGACAGAAGAAACAATGTCCTCTGCGAGCCTTATATTCTCCTCATCCTCAAATTCCGGGAAAGCAAAGGCTTTCACCGCCTCGTTTAAAACCTGTCCGAAATATCTTTCTTTTATCCAGAAGCCGGTAAAATAGTAATTCTTTGTAGTATCCAGGGAGGATACCAGCTTATAAATATCGTCGTTATTTAAAACGGGTCCGTTTTCCCAGAGCACCCCGGTTTCATCGATCAGATACGGCAGCCTTTTTTTCAGCGTAAATTCCCGGATGATCCTGTTCGGATACCGCCTTATCTCCTCAAAACGTTTTGCGCTCTTTACGCTGAATCTCCCCCTGTATTCTTTCCCGTTCTTAAAGGAAAGCATCTCATCAGGCATAAAAAGATTCGGGATAAGCCCCGTGACCTTAAATAATTCGCCCGGGCCCGCTTCTTCAAGGAGAAAACCGCCTTTTCCGAATATTCTCTGAAGCTCATACCCGAAATGGTCATTATTCGCATAGAACCAGGTAAGGTCTGCCCTGACGGCAGCTTCCGGATACAGCTTCTTTAACAGCAGATAAAAGCAATACTGGTACATCTGATTGCCAAGTCCGCTCGTGATCCTTACTATAAACATATTTATCTGCCCGTTTATATCTTTATCAGGTTAATTTCCTGTTATCTTTCTGAATACCGTCCTCATGCCATAACCGGCAAGCGTGGTCTTTCTGCCCTTCATGACTACTTCCCTGATATTATAGTCGTACATATCCTTAAGAAAGCGGTAATTTTTTCTGTTCGGGCTCTTTAAAAAGATCTTGAGAGCCATCCCGAAGTCCTTGTCTGCCCGTATCTTTGAGTATTCGGAAAGCCCTACCGCCTTTTCGACCCATTTCATGATCGTCTGTGAAAGATAGCAGTCGTCCCTGATATTATCCCTTTCCATTGAGATCGAGTTCCAGTTTCCCGCGCCCGTTTTCCTTACATACCGCCATGCGCTCATTGCTTCGCCGAATCTGTAAATATCGCCCTGTATCAGAAGGAACAGGAGGATTACCGCGTCATCCACAAAATCATGGGCTCTGTAGAGAATAGTATAATCATATTTCTCTTCCGGATAGATGTTTCTTGAAACCAGAGTCGCATAATGCCCCGGCCACCTTTCCGAGTACTTGAAATCCTCAAAGGTAAACCTTCCGGACCAGTCATAGAGCTCCCCGATTTTTAAGATCCCGGGATCCGTGATCTTTTCGCCGTTTTCATCTATCATCACGCAGGAATGGGTGCATGCTATGTACTCGCTGTGTTCTTCAAGAAAATCCACCTGCTTTTGAAGCTTGCAATCATCGCTCCAGTAGTCATCCCCTTCAAGGTAAGCCAGATATTCTCCCCTGCACTCCTTTGTGGTCTCATATACATTAAGGGTCGGATGGCCCGTGTTTTTCTCTCTCGGGACGAACCTTACATGATCCTTTCTGTCAGGATAGTCCTCTATGGTTTTTAATATTATATCCTTTGTGGAATCGGTAGAGCAGTCCTCCCCGATAACGACCTCAAAAACAAAATCCGTTTTCTGGGAAAGCACGCTTCTCAATGCTTTTTCAACATATTTTTCGTGATTATAGGTTATGAAGATAACGCTCAGTTTTATTTCCAATGCTTCTTTCCTTAGCCTGTTTTCTATTTGTTAAGGATGCCGGTTTCCCTTGTAACCTTTCCATCCTCTACCCGGAAGATTATCTGGCAGTTTTCAATGGTAGTAAGCCTGTGTGCTATTATGATAAGTGTTTTTCTTCCCATCAGGCTTTCAATGGCCTCCATGACCGCCGCCTCCGTTTCGTTATCAAGCGCCGAGGTGGCTTCATCAAGCACCAGGATCTCCGGATTGTCATAAAGCGCCCTTGCGATACCTATCCTTTGCCTCTGGCCTCCGGAAAGCCTGACTCCCCGTTCCCCGACCATTGTATCAAGCCCCTCTGGAAGTCCTTTGACAAAGTCGTAAAGCTGGGCCTCTTTAAGCGCTTCCCAGACCTTGTCCTCGTCTATAGCCTCGTCATCTATTCCGAAAGCCACGTTGTTCCTTATCGATTCATCGGAGAGATATATCGACTGCGGGATATATGCAAGCTTTTTAGACCATTTCAGGGGATTCTCGTGTACGTTCATATCCCCGTAAAGGACTCTTCCCGAGGTCGGCGTCAGTATCCCGAGGATCACATCCGCCATGGTGGATTTTCCGGCGCCGCTCGATCCCACGATCCCGACCGCGTATCCGAGAGGGATCTCAAAGCTTACATCTTCAAGAACCTGTGTGCTGCTCCCAGGATAAGTATATGAAACATTTTCGATCTTTATACTGGTTTCCTGTCCTTCCCTGCCCGAACCGGTCCCGGTATCCTGTAAAACGGATGCCGGTACGGCCTGTGATCCTTCCTTATCGCTTATCTCATAATCCTTCATATCCTCCGTATCTTTTATATCCCTGTAGATAAGATCCACCGAAGGCTTCAGAAAAACAATGAGGTTTGCGTAGTTGTTGATCTTTGAAACAGACGGGAGGAGCTTGAAGGCGGCGACAGCAAAGGCTGAAAGCTCAGTGATCATCGTTCCGAGGTCGGTGCCCTGATTTATCTTTATTAAGAGCACTGACAGGATGGTTCCTATGCAGACAGTTTCGATAAGGTATTTCGGAACATTTCCAAGGATATTGTTGTTCCGTACCGCCCGCATTTTTTTGCTTCCGTAGGAAGTAAAGGCTTTTACGAAATATTTTTCCCTGTGCAGGATCTTTATATCCTTGACGGCTCCGAGAGCCTGGTTTATGGACTGGTGCATCTTTCCGTCATAGATCTGGTTTATCCTTCCGTATTCCTTTGCCTTATTCCTGAATAAAAGCATATAAATAACGGTAAAAAGGAGCAGGATGGAGACCACGAAGACAGTTATGAACCAGTCGACCACAAAGAGATATATTGATAACAGCAGGCATACCAGGGTTTCCGAAATAAGAGAGAAGACGCTTAGCAGCATCTGGAACATTCTTTCCGAATCGAGCATAACGTTCCGGACCATTTCCGCCGAATTCTTATCAAGATGATAGGTATAGGGTTTTTTGAGATAGCAGTCTATGAGCCTTCCTGAAATAAGGATCTGATTGTCAAAAATAAATTTGTACTGCATATAGTCGAGCCATAAAAGATACAGATTTTTAATGACGTAGATAAGTATGAGCCCCGCCGTCATAAGGGCAAAAAACTGCCTGTCGGACTTCATGCCGAGGGTTTCGTAGATACCTTTAAATACAGGATTGCTGTGGATCTTCGAGGGATCGGTGATTATGGAGACGAGCCCCGTGATCAGGGAAATGCCCATGAGCTCAAAAAGGGCGCCTATAAAAAGCCCTATGCATAAAAGCACGGAGCCAAGCTTCTGTTTTTTTGAGAAGATATAACTCAGTTTATTTATAATGCCCATATGGTAAATAAATCCTTACCGCATCAAACCGCCCGTTTTATCACGTTTTTCTCCCAGAGATAAGGGTACAGAAGGCTCCATGCCTTCTCTCCATCCCGGAATGATGCGTCATCATTATTTATAACTTTTCGTATGCATGCCTCTGTTTCAGCCGGATCGATAAGAGTACATTCTTTAAAGCTCTTTGAAGAAACCATATCCTCAAAATATTCCCTTAAGGGTCCCTTCATCCACTCAACTATAGGCGTATTAAAGCCAAGCTTCGTCCTTCTGTAGGCTATTTCCTCCGGCATAAACGGAGCCATCGCGTCTCTTATTATGGATTTTGAAAAGCCTCCGTGGAGTTTTGAGCGCCACGGGATCGACATGGCGTAGCTGACCACCCTGTGATCCATAAAAGGCATCCTTATCTCAACGCCGTTTGCCATGCTGTATCTGTCATAATTCCTTAACAGGGTGGGAAGGATGTTTTCATGGGAGGAGGCGTACAGGATCTTGTTTAAGGAGTCCATGGCCTTATATTCCGGCCTTCCGGCGGCCCTGACGCGCTTATATTTTTCTCCGCCCGAACTTAAGGCATCTTTGAGACGCCTTTTCAGAAACCAAAGGTAGACGCCTGTTTTGGAGCTGTTTTTAAGAGCCATGTTGCTTCCGTCCTTCGGAAAGCTTTCGATATAGGCGTTTAATACCATATCACGCTCGTCTTTGTTCTTTACATCCCTGAGCGCGTTAATGAAATCAAAGGTATAGCCCCCGAAAAGCTCATCCGCACCGTGGCCGTCTATAGTGACGATAACGCCGTTTTTCCTGAGCCCTCCGTATAAGAGCATCATGGGTATCGGGCTCGTCAGGTAGACATCTTCGAAAAGATAGACCATTTCGTCAAGCCTGTCGACAGCCTTAAGGGGATCTATCTCTATAAAATCGGCGTTTATGTTAAGAAAATCGGTGACTTTTTTCGCATAGGCGCTCTCGTCCATCGTTGTTCCGGGAAAGGTGGCTACAAAGGCGTGCTGCCAGTCCCTGTTTGCCCGTTCATTCTCTGAATCGGCCATATGGGCCATGGAGCAGATCACCGCCGAGGAATCAAGCCCTCCGGAAAGCGCTGTTCCTATTGTAACGTCCGAGCGCATCCTCAGCCTGCAGGCATCAAGAAACAGCTCCCTGAATTCCTCGACCTGCGCTTCATAAGCTGCCGCCGGTGATACCAGGTTATCAAGGGTGTCCCAGAAACGCTCAATACGCATCCCGTCACGATCCGCACAGGCATAACTCCCGGCCGGAAAGCGAAAGATCCCTTCTATCACGCATTCATCGGTGCTTTCGTAAAATACCGTTCTTGAAGGGTCACAGACCAGGCTGCGGTTTGGACGCAATTCCTTCATAAGCGGAAAAAGGGCCTTCATTTCAGAAGCAAAGGCTATGCCGCCTTTTGACAGCTTTGTATAGTATAATGGCTTTACGCCGAAACGGTCCCTGCTCAGAAAAAGCTTCTTCTCCTTTGTATCCCATAAGAGGAATGCCCACATTCCGTTGAAAAGGTCAAGACAGGCAGGTCCGTAGCAGTCATAGGCCGCAATGATGACCTCCGAATCCGATTCGCTTTCGAAACGGTAGCCCTTCTTAATAAGCTCCTGCCTTATCTCTAAGAAGTTATATATCTCCCCGTTATATACGAGCTGATATCTTCCTCCGAGCCCCGGCATGGGCTGCCTGCCTTTTTCGGACAGATCAAAGATCGCTAGCCTTCTGTGTCCTAAGGTTATACCCTCGTCCTGCCAGAGCCCTCCGTCGTCGGGTCCCCTGTGAAAGAGGGTGTTAATGCATTCCGAAGCAAGCTCCGGTTCTGTTTTTTCATTTATGATCCCAAAAATTCCGCACATATTATATATTCCGCTGTTTATATATTCCGCTACGCTACGGGGATTAAAAGATCTGTGTGATCAACGATTCTTTACCCTGTATTTTATGATCTCAAGCATTTTCTTCATACTCAGCGCCCTGTAATTATACAGGCATCTTTCAGCCTTATCAAGCTTCGGCGCCTTTGCCGTTTCTTTCGTATCATACAGAAAGAGGCTTTCGCCTTCGATATCATAGATGATATTCGCATCGACCGGTCTTAAGCTTCTTCCGTAAGATTTAAGTATCCTGAAGGGAAGGGCTTCCGACGAGAGGAGATATCTCTTTCCCTCTATCACGCCCCTGCATCCGTACAGATCTATGACCAGCTCTTTCCGGGGCAGGGAAAGCCTTTCCGAAATGAGTTCCCTGAGTGCAGTGTTTTCGAAAAAGGCATCATATTTAGAACCTGAATCGTTCGTTTTTGAAAATCTGTATTGTTTCCCCGAAAAAATACCTAAGGGAACCTGCAGGTCAAAGTTTTCACTTGATGAATGCTCTCCCTTTGACATAAAGTTTGTGGTCATCGAGCTTCTCGGATAAAGGAAGTACATATTCTTTTCGATCAGATACGCGATATTGAACTTAAGCCATGAGCTTTCCGACCAGGACCTTACATTCTCCGGAATACCGTCACCCGGAAGGCTTTCCTTATTCTCAAGCCAGTCCCTGAAACCCTGCCACTGCGCTTTTGTATATGCCTGTCCCCAGGAGGACGCAAACTGCATGTAATAATTATCAAACCCGTCGTCTATGGCGGAAAAATCCTCCCTTGCGTGGACGTTCAGACGATGGCTGTAAAGGGAGACCCCCCCGGTTTTTTCGTCGTCCTTTGTATGGTCAAGCGCTGAAAGAGCAAAATTATAAAAATCCCGCATAACAAAAAGATCATCCTCAAGCAGTATCACGCTTCCGTACTCCCTGGAATAATCTCCGCATTCCAAAACATGCTTCTTAAGCCCGAGCTGTTCTTCATGGGTGGCTATACGCTTTTTGCCGTATTTCCACTCAAATTCCTCAGCAACTTTTATTATTTCCCTGTTGTCGCTTTTATCTATGGAAATGATAAGCGGTATATCCTTTCCGGCCGGATAATCCGCCATAAGAAGTGAATCAATAAGCCTTTTAAGAGGCTTAACCCGATTGTATGCTATAACGACGATGGCTGTCCCATCCATGCCTGCACCTTTCATTCCTTTTCTTCTTCCAGAACCGAAATAAGCCGCCAAGCGTCAGAAAAGCACGATATATGTTCTTTGATCCATGCTTCGCCTTTATTCCACCACTGATATTCAAGGAGCTTTTCCGCAATATCCTTATCAAATCTGTCCCGGAGCTTCCTTGCAGGGACTCCCGCATAAATTCCGTATGGATCTATGTTTTTTGTCACTACCGTACCCGCGCCGATCACCGCTCCGTCTCCGATGGTCACCCCTTCGAGGATCATTACTCCCCGGCCTATCCATACATCATTGCCTATAACGATCTGTATTCCGTTTTCTTTATCAAGATATGCCGCTTCCTCAAACCCTGCTCCTTTATCATCGGAAGCATCCAGATAGGTATATCCCATGGCTCCCGCACCGGAGTAAAACGCAGGATGAAGAGCCGCTCTTTTACTGTCTACGGGATGCTTCCCGAGCACTGTTCTGACTTCGGGCCCTATAGAGGTATATCTCCCTATCCTGGTATTGGACATGTCTCCGTCATCCGAAACATAGCTGCCAAAGCCCAGCCTTACATTTGACAGGACAGTATCTTTGCCGATATAGTTTTTCCCTTCCAGCACCGTTCCCTTGTTGATATAGGAGCCCTGCTTCAGAACACTTCCGGTCCCGGCCTCTGTCTTAATTCTTTTAAACGGGAATACCAGCCTTCTGTATAATATTGAACCGATCTCCTCAAGTTTCCTTTTCAGCATGGCCCATTAATGCAAAATAATCGGTTAAAGCCTTATTTCAGCTCCTTCTCAAGATATTCGACTGCGGCTTCAAGCTGATTATCGATCTCCTTTTCCTTATACAGATCATAATCCCATTCCACGGTAACGTCAGGTTCTATACCCACCCCATGGATATTGTAGCCATTTGGGGTATAATATTTTGCGATCGTGACCTTCATTCCGCTGCCGTCGCCTAAAGGAAGCACCCTCTGTACGACTCCCTTTCCATAGGTAGTAGTTCCCATGATAGTACCGACCCCGTAATCCTTTATTGCTCCGGTCACGATCTCGGAGGAGGAGGCCGAATATCCGTTTACGAGTACGACCATCGGAATTCCGAGCATATCCTTATCGGAGTAATACTCTTCCTTTTCCCCGTTTTTGTCCTCTATATAGACAACCAGTCCTTCAGGACAGAATTTGTCGGCGATCTTCACCGCTATATCAAAATCACCTCCGGTATTGCTTCTCAGATCAAAGATAAGAGCCTTCATGTCCTGCTCCATCAGGTCGTTTAACTGAAGCCTGAACTGGTCATAGGAAACCGAGGCGAATTCGCTGAGAGACAGATAACCGATGTCATCAGATATCATTTTAGAAGTGACGGTTACACTTTCCACCACATCCCTGATTATATCAAAACGCAGGATATCTTCTTCGCCTTCCCTTGCGACGCCGACAGTTACTTTTGTCCCTTTTTCGCCCCGCATTTTGCTGATGACTATATCGCTGTCCATTCCGATCACGTCTTCTCCGTCGACCTCCACAATGATATCTCCGGAGATTATCCCCGCTTTTTCCGCGGGGGAGCCTTCGATCGGATTTATGACCTCAAGGGTCTGGTTTTCCTGGTTAACGCTCAGATAAACACCGATACCTTCGAAGGTACCGTTATTGTCCTCCACAAGCTCGGAAAACTCATCCTTTGTGAAATACTGGGAATAGGGATCATCAAGGCCTCTGACATAGCCCTTGTACATGTTTTCCTTGAGTTCGTTTTCGTCATATTCCTCAAGATAGTAGGTTTCTATTATGTCATTCAGGACAGAAAGCTTATCCGCTTCCTTCGTTCCAATCACGTTGCTTTTTCTGAAAGCAGCGCCCGTGGTGAGGTAACGGAACACTCCGGCGCCTATCCCAAGCCATACAACCGCGCTTATAAGTAATACAACAAAGACAGCGATGCCTATAAAAGCACCCTGTACTCTGCCGCGGTTTTTTTCCCTACGTAATATTTCAAGTAAACGTTCTCTTTCTTCCATACAGAAATTACTGACCTTCTAAAACAGTGTAACCGAAAAGTTCCGCAGTCTGGAACTTTTCGGCGATAAGATCTATCCCGTTATAAAAGTCTTTCCTTTAAATTATTTTCGGCAATGACAGATCACCCCAGATAATTCCACGGATTAACGTAGCTTCCGTCCTTGCGGACCCCGAAATGAAGATGGGGACCGGTGCTTCTTCCCGTAGACCCTACCTTCCCGATCTGCTGTCCTCTGACGACAAGCTGTCCCTTCGAGACTGACACGGCGGAGGCATGCATATACAGCGATATGAGGCCGTCGCCGTGGTCTATCATGATATAATTGCCCATGGTCGAAGAATATGAGGCTGCGATGACCTCCCCGTCATAGGCGGCCAGTATCCTCGATCCCGTGGGCGCCGCCATGTCAATGCCGTTATGGAACTTTTCTATGCCGAGAGTAGGGTGGACCCTCATTCCGAATTCATCGGATATCCTTGTGTAATCAGGCGCCGGCCAGGCGAATTTTCCTCCGTCATAGACGATCGCTTTTTTATTCTGCTCTAAGAGCCTCTTCTTTTCGGCAAGGATCGTGGCTTCCAGATCCTTGATTATCTGATCCTGGGCAGCGATCTCTGCTTCGTATTCCCTTACGGCCGCCTCTTTGTTGTTTATATCCGTCTCGTAATTATGGATCTCCTCTTCCTTATGGGCGATGAGCGTCTCCATGGCATCCTGCTCGTTTTTGAGATCGTCCTGCGTCTCTATCAGCTGCCTGTTCTGCTCTTCCAGCTCTGCCTTTCTGTCGGCGACAGCCTGCGCTGCTTCGATATACCGGTCTAAGAGCTTTCTGTCGTAAGCAGTCACCCTTCCTATGAACTCGGCTTTATTCAGAAAATCGGTAAAAGAATCGGAGGTCAGAAGCATTTCAAGGCTGCTCTTCTCGCCTCTTTCATACATGAACTTTACGCGCCTTTTCATAAGCTCGTATTGTTCACTTTCAACTCTTTCCGCTTCTACGAGCTCTTTACCTTTTTCTTCTATTTCCTGCTCTTTAATGCCTATCTGCTCTGTAAGGTCATCTATCTTTCCGTTTATAACGGAAAGATCCGAATCGAGCTCTGTAATATATCCCTGAAGGTCGTTTTTTTCCTTTTCAAGGCTTTCTATAAGCGACTGGACATTGGTCAGGCCGCTTTTTAAAATGCTTTTGCTGGCCTCTGCCTCATTTTTTTCCTTTTCGCTGCTTTCGATAAGATCATTAGTCAGCGACGTCGCCTTTACTGGTAAAGCTCTGGACCCTGCCATCCCCAAAGCAAGAGTCACAGCCATTGCGGCAGCGATTGATCTTGTATTTATACCCCTCAAAATATTACCCCCTTTTGTAATATCGAGGTTTACGGTAAACTCGTCATTTGATACAGGCGTCAAAAGTACAAACGGCGTTCAGGCCTGCCTGATAAGCCGTTTGACTTTATCATGTGCTTCTGACGCCCTGATCATTATATAGTAAACGCACAAAATAAGCGCGTTTACTATAAGCCTATACTTTAAGATGCCTGTGAACGGTCAGCATGCTTCCTAAAAAGCCGAGACCTACACCCAGAATAAGCGCTATCGGGATAAGCTTTGCAAATATGTCCTGTACGGACATGAACCTGATCAGATCCTCAAGTATGGAAAACTCCTGTTTAACATAGATGATCAGATTGGAATAGATGAAATAGATCGCTATCAAAGGAAGAGCGGCGCCTATAAGCCCTATGATCATACCCTCTATGACAAAGGGCGAGCGCACCACGAAATCCTTTGCCCCTATCAGCTTCATTATCGCGATCTCCTCACGCCTTACCGCAATACCCATGGCAACTGTGTTGCTTATAAGGAAGAGCGATACCGCAAGCAGTATTCCGATGATCGCAAGCGAAACATAGCTTATTACGGTATTTATATTCGAAAGGATGCTTGCCGTCGTGTCGGAACGGTTGATATCCCTTACTCCGTCTACCGTTTCAAGATAGGACACGAGGGCGCTCTGATCAGCGACGTCGTTCATGTAAATCTCAAAATGCTCGCTGCCTTCAAGCGGATTATCACCCTCATAGCCGTCGGCATATTCCCCGAGATAGTCGTATTTAAAAGATTCCCAGGCTTCTTCCGCAGAAACAAAGACCATACTCGATACTTCAGGCCTTAAGCTTATCTCCTCGCCGATAGCCTGGATCCGGGAAGGATCCAGATCCTCGTCAAAGAAGACCGTCACCGCTATGCTCGATTCGGCGGCCCTTACGCTTGACTGTATGTTGACTACAAGCGAATAGAACACTCCGAACAGAAATACGCAGGAGGCGATCGTGGCTATGGTAGCCAGCGAGAACATCTTATTCCTGAAGATATTCTTGAACCCCTGCTTACAGGTATAGACTAACGTACTAATCCTCATCTATATATTCACCCTTCTCCTCGTCGCTTATAACGACGCCCTTCTTTATCGTAATAACTCTTTTACGCATGGCGTTCACTATCTCGCGGTTATGAGTTACCACAAGCACTGTAGTTCCCCGTTTGTTTATTTCTTCAAGAAGCTTCATGATCTCCCATGAATTTCTGGGATCCAGATTTCCTGTAGGCTCGTCAGCTAAAAGGATCGGAGGATTATTGACGAGGGCTCTTGCCAAAGCCACCCTCTGCTGTTCTCCTCCCGAAAGCTGCCTGGTCTTTGCCTTGTATTTTCCGGCAAGGCCTACAAGCGAGAGCATTGCGGGAACGTTCTGCTTGATCTGTCTTGTCGGCACCTCGATAACACGCTGCGCAAACGCAACATTTTCGTATACATTTCTGTCCTTTAATAAACGGAAATCCTGGAATACGACACCGATGTTCCGCCTGAAACGCGCAACCTTTCTGTGGCTTATCTTAGACAGATCATAGTCGTTCACTATGATCTTCCCTGACGTGGGAGTGATCTCCCTAAGAAGAAGCTTGATTAAAGTTGATTTTCCCGATCCGCTGTCTCCAACGATAAATACAAACTCGCCCTTTTCGATGTTCAAGCTTACATCGGTAAGGGCAGGCACACCGCTGGAGTAAGATTTGCTTACTGACTCCAAACTGATCATATTCTCTCCTCATCCCCTTAAAAAACTGTTAGTCTGTTACCCTTCAAAAAGACTTTTTGGGCTTTGCCCCACCACACTCATGAAAGGGTCTCACAAAGTCAATCAACATTAAAGAAACTCTAAAACATGATGACTTTGTTCGACTGATCCAAATTTTTCGTTTCACGAAAAATTTGGATCCTCCATGTAACTCATGTACTTGACGACCATCAGCGCTATTTTGAGCGTAATGGCATCCTCGAAGACCCTTATATCAAGGCCGGTTGCTTTCTCAAGCTTGTCGAGCCTGTATACGAGGGTGTTTCTGTGGATATAAAGCTGCCTGCTGGTTTCCGAAACATTGAGACTGTTCTCGAAAAACTTATTGATCGTAACTATAGTCTCTTCATCGAAATCATCAGGAGATCTTCCCTCAAAAATCTCCTTGATGAACATCTTACAGAGAGGAATAGGCAGCTGATAGATAAGCCTTCCGATCCCAAGTTCGCTGTAGGCAAAAATACTTCTTTCTATGAAGAAAATCCTTCCCACATCCATGGCCATCCTGGCCTCTTTGTAGGAACGGCTTACTTCCCTTATTTCACTCACGATGGTGCCGTAAGCAACATGGCATGTCCCGCCTGATCTGCCGCTCGTCAGATCATAAATCTTTGCCGCCGCTTCGTTGATATCCTTATAACCTTCTTCGGAGCTGACTTCCCTGACAACGATAACGTGGTTTTCATCCACCGCGGTGACAAAATCGTTTTTTCTTTCGGAGAAAAGTTCTTTTATCTCTTCAAGGAGCCCCGCAAACTTATTCCCCGGATTCTCGACTATTATGACCACCCGCTTTTCATCCATGGGGATATGAAGGCGCTGCGATCTGTTATATATATCTACCAGAAGAAGGTTATCCAGAAGAAGATTCTTGATGAAATTATCCCTGTCGAACCGCTCTTTATAAGCTATCAGAAGATTTTTCAGCTGGAAGGCCGCTATCTTTCCGACAGTATAGGCCTCTTCATTGCTTCCTTTGGCTATAGCTACATATGAAAGCACCTGGTCATCAAAAACCTTAAAGTATTGACACCCCTGGATTTCCTGGCTTTCGGCTTCCGATCTTATGAAATCGGAAACCGCAGTCATCAACGGACCGGATTCGAGCCCGTTAAACGTAGTGCCCAGTATATTTCCTTCAACATCAATAACAGCCAGATCGACCCTGGTGATCTCCCTGAGCCCCGCGATCGTTGACTGTATTATCTGGTTTGATATCATTTTTTTACCTTCTCCATGCGTGAAACGCCCCCGGGCTTTACCGACACGCATTATTAAAATATTGTAATACAAATGTAACAAAATTAAAACCCTTTTTTTACGGACATTGCCTGACTTTTTAATTATAAAAATATTATTATTCTGATACTGGACCATTTACCTTTAGAGAAAAGTCTTATATAATGGAGCGTGTAATTTAGCTATAGGGGAATGATATGAAAAACTTGGGAAAGCTTCTTTTTAGAAGGATGGTAATGTTCTTTGCCGCATTATCTGTGGTGGGGGCGGTTTTTGTTTTTGCCGCGCCTGAAAGCATTGATGCCCGGGAAGGGAAAAAGGCAAGGGACATAATTGAAGAGGACAGAGCCGAAGCGATAGCTAAGGAGGCCGAGGCCAAAGCCGCGGAAGAAGTGGAGGACTATGACTTTGTCGTGTTAGAGGATGAAGAGGTCCCACTGGCAATGGCTCCGGAAAGAGCGAAGAATAAAAAGGCTCCCGTGGTATGGGTCGTCATCTGCGCGCTTCTGCTTGTCGGCGCCGGCATTTATATAATTGCTTTTTTACGCTACAGGGAACGGGTCAGGCTTATAGAGAAGAATCTTTCAAGAGAGGATAAAAAAAGCCTGAAGGATGGGTGCCTTATGTTCCACCCGATGAAGAGGGCGGAAATGGCCGACGAGATTGAAAACGAGCTTGTATCAAAATATTTTGAATGACCTGTGGCCATTTTATGATAATGAAGCTAAGGCAGTTATTTTTTGCTGCTGTGTGCCGATATAATTATCGAAAGGTAGAATATCATTAAAACACATTGCTGACGCAGCTTGTGAAAGGGAGTGATGCTATGGATACGAATTATGGCGGTATTGATATCCCCGCATTGTCAATGTCAATGTCCCAATGGAATATCGGAAATGAGATAGGTACAGCGATGCTTTCCAAGTCGCTTGATACAGCTGAGGATATTGGGGAAGGCATGGTCAAGATGATGGAAAATTCCGTTACTCCTGAATTAGGCGGAAATATCGATGTGAACGTTTAAGACGGGAGAATGAATTGCGAAAAAAGATCCGGGTGGCCGGGTCTTTTTTGTTTTAGGCTCTGTCATAAATAATGGTTGATTTTTGCCAAATTAATTCGCAACAATAGAATGATTTAGGGGTCAAAAGGTACCCCTCATATACTGTGTTTTTTGCTCCTTGACAACTTCATATAATTTACTTTTTTGTAGTCTTATGTAGTGAATGGTAGTTTATTTGCAGTAAACAGCAATTCACGATAAAAAAAGCCCGCAGTTGTCCACATAAGTAGATAACCACGGGCAAATCACGATTTCATCTCAACTCACGTTCAATTTCTTCAATGGATGGCAATGTTCCTTTGAAATTCTCTGGCATAAGATCCGACAATTCATACTCTGATATCCCTACCGGAGCATTAGAACTATTTACCGCATATTGTGCCAGAACATTATCCTTGTTTTTACATACAAGAAGCCCCACTGTTGGTGCATCTCCCTCTTTCCGAAGAATTCCATCAACAGCAGCTACATATGTACCTATTTGTCCCATATCCCCCGGCTCAAAGGCTCTGATCTTAACCTCAATCACAACATAGCAGTGCAGGGTTATATTATAGAACAACATATCTATG
>JAIKXO010000097.1 GCA_024684065.1 Lachnospiraceae bacterium | reverse complement strand
ATCTTCAAAAAATACATCCTGTCCTTCCTTTACCGCTCCGGGAATTGACTGCATAACGGTAACAATAGCTGATCTGTTTGTCCTCTCCTGTTGGAAGTGGGTTGTCGGCTTATTTGCATCGACACACATATAGATATCGGGTTGGATATCCTCTGCAAAAAGAGGCGGAAGAGCTGAATCGACAGATATCATCACACATTTTCCCACAGCATTTTTAAGTTCCTTAATATTATTGCTCAATGACGGTCCGGATGAAACGATGATCGCGGTCATCCCCTCCGGCACGCTTTCCTTGAGGGAATAAAGCGATTTTGATCTTATGAGATTGGGGATGTTTGATAAAATATTGTTATAATATTTTTCTCCATACCGTACTTCTACTCCCATTGACCCTTCGATTATCATCCGGTTCATATCGACCGCTGCAAGAAAGCTTTTATATTCCTCAGGGTAAAGCACGCTGTAATTAGGATATGAATTCACCCTTGCTCCCTGGAGCTTTTTTAGGTCGATCCGGTCGTCAAGCACTACCGAAAACAGTTCATTCGAAACACCCTCAATATAGATATGTACATTTTTATCCGATATGATATCCGTCAGGTCAAAGCCTTCGAAAGCAGCCTTCAGCACCGATGCGTCCGGCTCGTAGATAATAAACTGATGGTCCTCTTCCTTCCCTGCCCGTTTCAGGAGTTCCTTTACAAACATACCGTTTCCGAGACCAAAGATCACATATGTCTTGAATGTATAATCACTTTCAAAGGATGTGCACCATCTGTCTATAATGAACGAGCTGTCATAAAGGGAATCGAGCTGGAGCTGTCCCTCCCCTGCCTCTGCATAAAGGACATTCCTGTCTTCTACCTGAGCGATCCCGACATTGTGTCTCTGCCCGCCCTTAAGCGCTTCATTAAGTCTTTCAAAGCTCTCCGGATATGCGGCTTTATATGCCATAAGATTTTTGTCTAATATAAGGCTCATGTTAAACCCTCAAATATAATTACAACATCTTCATAAACAGCTTCAGGTTCTCTTCCGTTTCATTTCTTAACACATCTATCGTGAAAAAAACATCTTCTGAATCAATAGCTTTAAAAATCCGGCCTTTCTGGGCGCTCCAGTATTCCCTGTCTGCCCGCACCCCGGATAACTCCGGCCTGTCATAGATTACGAGCATTTCCCCGATAATTGCGTCAAACCCTGCCTTGAGCGCGGGCTTTATCTGCTCCTTATCCACCAGGTCTCCTGAAAGGAGAAGTGTGCAATAGCCTTCTATGTTTTCTGTCATTGCTTTGATGTTTTCACTTAATTCGCTCATAGTTCTACTTTGTTCCCTGGCTTAATCCGATAATCCATCAAAAGAGCAGGTATCCCACATAACCTTACCGACGGTTTCCCTAAGCAAGGCCTCCTGCCGGCAGTAGCAGGGATAGTCATGTATTCCACCGGCACGGTAAGGTTTCATATAATTACCAAATATCTTATGGAGCATGTCATCATAATGAAGCGGAACAGGCACCTCCATAAATTCACAGGGAGCCGTTATAAGCT
Source organism: Lachnospiraceae bacterium (assembly GCA_024684065.1). The sequence continues at coordinate 3,591 of JAIKXO010000097.1, read as the reverse complement.
CCTCATAGTATTCCTTTGGAAAAACAGCCCTGAACTTATCCCTTATAGCATACATGCCCATGCAGGTAGATGATAAAGCCACATCCCTTTTTACTGAAGACATTAGTTTTTCACATAGTCTATATAGCTGTACTGCCACGGGTATTTCATGGGAAATCTCCATGTCAAACACTTTTTCTATATCGTAAAGAGTCTTGTGGAGTTCCGGGATTTCTTCATATCTAAGTGTCTCATCGATACCTCCCGCCAGCATATCCAATTCGGAAATTATCCGTTTCTGCTCTGTAAGATAATCCCCGTCGGGGCTCATGTAATCAATGCACATGATGTCCACCCCGGACATATAGGGAAGCCCGCTGTTTGCGTTGAGAAAAGCCTCATCACCCCTCATGGACCTGCTATTTGCTACCCTTGCGGTATACCCCCTGTAGGTGTCATCCGTATAGATACTGTAGCAGTAATACCCCTCAGGCAGTTCCCTGTTCGCCACTTCGATAAAGGTCATATAATCATCCCGCATCATTGAGATATCTATGTCGTCATCCCACGGGATGAAGCCCCTGTGCCTTATCACTCCTATAAGGGTTCCCCAGTCCGCCCACCACTTAAGCCCGTGTCTTTTGCAGATAAGATCGATTTCGTTAAGTACCGTAAGCATGGCAGCCCAGGCCCGCTTCATTTTGGCGGGCACGTAAAAGCCTTCCCTTATTTCGCTTTTATAGAAAACCTCAGGTATATGCATGGTTTTTAAGCTGGAAATCTGTTATATTTATAAGGCGGCGACCCGAACGCCGTTCTTTAAGGGCCGCAATGGCTTTTTCATTAATCAATTAGCGCGGAAATTCTTCCCCTTGGGCATAATAAAACTGCCCAATCCCATGCGGGCAAAGGGTTCCACGCATTTGTTAAGTATATCAGAAATCTTTAAGGACAGCAAACGGCTTTTGGAAGATATGCCTGAGTAATAACATTTTTGGAGAGTAGCAATTGCATATACCTGAAGAATTTTTTGAAAGCGAGGTCAGGTCCGGCTTTTATATCTCAGCAGAGATGAAACGGGGCTGGGCGGCCCAGCTCGACATCCTGGGAGAAATATCGGATATATGCTTCCGCCATTCCCTTAAGTGGTGGATGGACTGGGGAAGCATGCTTGGCGTTGTAAGGCATGGTGGTTTTACGCCCTGGGACGATGACATCGACATATCCATGATGCGGGATGACTACATGGCGTTTATTGAGGCCGCACCGAAGGAACTACCCCAAGGCTATCGGATCTTCAATACCTTTAATACCCCGGATTATTATGATTCCGGAACCAGGGTAGCAAACAATGCCACAGTAAAGCTTGACAACGAGGTATTAGGAAGCCGCAGGGGCATCCCTTATATAGCAGGGATCGATGTGATTTGCATTGATTACATTTCAAAAAAACGGGATGCTGAACTTCGTGCCGGCATAAAGGAAGCACACGATCTTGCACTCCTGCTTGATCCGGAGGAAACCCTGTCTTCCCTTAAAAAACGCACAAAACCATCGGTATGCCCGGAAATCGAAAAATCTGTAAGGGAAGTAGAGAACAGGCATCATGTTTCTTTTGTTAAAGATAAACCGCTAGGACAGCAACTTTTTATCCTGACGGAAAACATAATGATGTCGGTTTTAAGGACAGAAGCGGAAAAAGCGGGAATGGTTCCCGCCCATGCGGTAAGAAATACATTCAAAGCAATTTTCCCGATAGAATACTACGAGGAACTTATCCTGCTTCCTTTTGAGTTCCTCGAGGTTCCGGTACCGCTTCATTATGACGAAATGCTTAAAAAGATCTTTGGGAATTACATGAGGCCATATAGGGCAGGCGGAACCCATAACTATCCATTTTATGCAGACCAGGAACAGGTCGTTTTTGACCAAACTGGATATATAGCATGGGAGAAATATAAATTTAAGGCTGCTGACCTTCATCTGGATAAAATCTGGGAATTCGAAGATCAAATCCCCTTACGGGCAGACGGGAATCGTTTTGTTTCTGAAGCACATCAGGATGTGAATAGGCTAAATATATTAAAGGAGCAGGAAATGATTGAAAAAACAGAAATAACTGAAAAAAATATGGATGTGTCAGCTAATGGAGGACCAGCCAAAGATGTGCTTTTTCTTATCGCCAAAGCCGAAAACTGGGTGTTTATGGATAAGTTTTATCGCGATGCGGTTGAGTGCGGAGATAACGTATACGTGATACCTATCCCTTATTTTTACAGGACGAACACCATGGGACTAAGCGAAGAGGTTCATTATGAAGGGCAGCTCCTTGCGGGCCTGGTTCCTGTGACAGGCTTTGACCAGTATGATTATTACGGTAAAAACCCTGACGTTGTATACTTTGATACCCCTTACGACCTTTATGATGCCCATATTGCGGTTCACCCGATGTTTTTTACGGACAAAATAAGGCAGTTTGCGAAGAAAATGATCTATGTTTCCTGTATTCTTGTCGACGAATATGACAAAAAAGATCTTAAAGCTAAAAAAATGATGGAATTCTGCATTAATACCCCCGGTGTCGCAAGAGCTGACGAGGTGATAGTGCAATCCGAGACCATCAGGCAGAGGTATATAGACAGCCTTTCAGAATGGGCAGGTGAAGAAACGCGGGATAAGTGGGCTGAAAAGATAAAACCTACAGGCCTTACCCAGGACGAACTCAAAGAATTTCCGCCTGTACCTGACGAAGAACTTGCGCCGGAATGGCTAGAAATCCTGTATAAAAAATAGTATTCTCGAGCTTTGGCTGTGATTTCTCTGGCTGCTCTGCACGGGCGCAAGGCACTAGAGGCATTATAATCCGAACTGAAATGGTGTTTTTTGCTGTTCAGTTCGGATTATAATGCAAGTCTGACTGCTCCCACAACACTTAACGCAGGGAGCCACCGAATTTATTCGTGTGGAGCAGTCAGGGGCGAGCCCGCGTATTTTTCTATCTGATGCCGTTATGACCGAGGTACAACAATAAAGGAAGCCTGCATAATCCGCTGGGTGGCTGATGGCAGGAATCTTAGATCTTGGAATGCAGCTGTACGGCGGTCAATCTTTGTGAAATAATTGCACAAAAAAAGCTCCCTTATATATCAGGAGCTCCCTTGTTTCTGGATTATTTCGGCTTATTATTCATCGACATCGCCCACTGCCATGACCCTGTAATACACCCATTTATTTGTGGCATCCTCCGGCGTGGTTGTATAAGAAGTTGTGTTGCCTTCATCCGGGAAATTCCATTCCTCCTCGGTGCCCGGGATGCCCTCCCAGTCTTCCGCGCAGTTGCCGTTTTCATCTGCGTGTGCCCGCTGCCAGCGGGTTTTTGTCGCATTGGAGACCTCTGCCCGAAGGGTCACGCATACAGACCAGTCTGTTGCATTGTTTTGCGGGTGCACTGTAAATGTCGGGGCAATCCACTTAAAATACCTGTATACGATTCCGCCATTGTTTGCGGGAACCGTGATCGACGACGCGCCAGTATATTTATATCCCCGGTTGTATTTGCTCGGTGTCGCGTCTGCCCCGAGATCCGCCCCGGAGGCCGTGCTGCCGTAGAAG
>JAIKXO010000095.1 GCA_024684065.1 Lachnospiraceae bacterium | reverse complement strand
CCCGTCCTTCAGTGTATCTCCCGGATGTCCGTATAAAGCAATATCCTCAGTCATCCTTAAGTGATAATAGCCATCATATTCCAGGATATACGGAACCCCGGTTTCGCTGTCGATATATTCATCACCAAGAGACAGGACGCTATAGTGGAATAACAGGCGGAAGGATATTGATGCTATGATTATGCAGAAAATGATAACAGGAGTGATCCATCTCGTTTCTTTTTTCACCATCTGTCCTCTTCCTTTATGAAACATTGGGACGGTTCGAGATCATTAAAAAAGCAGGAGTTTTGAACTTTCTCTACATCCATTTTTCTCCTTAATTATAGATTGTGCAGTATATAAATGCAATGAACTCTTCTTAATAAAACGGTTTATACCAATACGATTTTTACTATAAGCCGGGCGCCACCTTGTTTTGTTTTGACTATAAGGTGCTGATAGTTTTATGCGTTCTGTCCGGCGCCCGCAGCATAAGGCCTGTCCTGATTATATCAAATAATGGCCGGGTGCTTTTCATGTGAAGCAGTTTGAAAAAATATTACTTTGACATAAGAAAGGACTGTGGTATCATATCACACGAAGTACTGATTATAACTCTTCTACGGGAGAATGATTATGATAAATACAATGAAAATCTTATCAAGAGCGGCTCTGGTCGCGGCACTCGGATTCTTATTCAGTTTTATTGCTCCAATGGAGGCTAAGGCTGACAACTATACCATTACCTTAGACTATAATGAAGGACCGCGTTTACCTGACGATCCAGTAACAATGGATGCAGATTCTTCCAGCGGTCATTTGTTATACGATTTGCCTTCGCTGGACAACAACTGGGATGGCCACAGATGAACAGGATGGTATACAGCTGCAAGCGGCGGTGATCAGATAAATGATCGAACTCACGTTTTCACAGGGGATACAACGATTTATGCACAATGGGAAATTAAAGAACCCCTGCCGAACCTTCTGAGTATGACAATTGATGCGCCCTCCGAGTTTGTTAAGGGGAGGAGCTATAATATTCCGTTCACCTTCACATATGACAGGACAGTAAAGGATACCGGTGCCACGAACAGGTGCGAGTCCAGTGTTATGGGTATACCCAGTGGATTTGCCGGAGATTTATATGATGATAAAGATTATATAAGAAAGATGGAGGTCAATGTCCCTTCAGACACTACATCGACGTCAGTAACGCTGAAAGCCGCATCTGATAGTGAACATTCATATGTGATAACAAGACCTGTAGTTGATGCGCCGATAACAAAACATACAGTAACCTTTAAGGTCGTCGAAAGCCCCCGATGGATGCGATGAACTCCGGCAGGACCTTTCAAGCGCTATATCTGCAGCATCGGTAAGCGGTAATCTGCAGACCGTATATTGGAACAATGGAACGTCTCTTCCATTACAGTCAATCCCGGCGATACATTAAGTGACATAGCAAAACGTCTTAAAACTACGGTAAATCACCTGAAGGATGTTAACAACATCAAAGACGTCGATAAGATTAATCCGGGCATGGCCTTGAAATACTGAATAAAGCTGCCACGAAGGGCAGCCTGTATATGAACCGGCGGGAATAAGCCATACGTAAGTTTATGGTGTCTTTATATTCTGGGGTATTGCCGCTTTGAGTAAAGTGATGTAAAATTTCATGTATACTGACGGTTTGTACAGGTGAGAGTATGCTTGCGGGAGGCGGATATGCAATCAGATTTAGTCATCAAAGAGAATGAATTGATCGACCCATCGGACTATCCTGAAGACCAGCGCAGTCTGGTACAAGATTTTAATGCGCGCATACGACGTTTGACGGGTATCATTACCGGAATCGGAAAAGAATATCATACAATCTGGGTCATTAATGCCAATACAAAAAAGATGTATCTGTACCGTTCAACCGGAGAAAATACGAATCGTTATGCTGTGGAACTGGGATTTCGATTTGACAATTACGACCGTTTTATTGAGGAATATGTAGACCGGTGCGTAGTAAACAGCATAGAGAGCATCCAGAGGGATGTGAAATTAGATGTCGTGTTTTCACGGATCAAAGACGGAAATCTGTTTACGCTTGATTATATGCGCCTGGCTGATGACGGGAATATGTCGTATCATCAGATGGCTTTCGCGCTGGCAGGACAACCGGGAGAAACGGAGAATTTTATTCTGGCTTTCCGGGATATTGACAAATCCATTCGTAAGCATATTTCCGATAAGCGCTATTTAAGAGAACAGTTGGATATCGTGGAGACCTTAAGCCGCGATTACTACAATATCTTCAAGATCAATCCCCAGACTGGAGGTGTTGTGATCCTAAAGCTTGACGGCTATGTTACAAAAGGTATGGAGGGTGCAGGCGAAAAGATATATTCCTATGATGTGCTCTATAAACAGTATGTAAAGGATCGCGTGTATTCTGAGGATCAGGAGTGGATGTATGATGCCATATCCCTGGAAACGATTAAAAGCAAGCTTTTGGATAATCCGGAGTATGTTTCCAGTTACCGTGTTATGGATAAAGGCGAGGTACATTATTATCAGTTTACGTATATTCTTATCAACGCAAATATTCCGGGCAGCGATATTCTGGCCGGTTTTAAGAACGTAGACGACGTCGTGGCCTCGGCAAAGGAGCGGCAGAATCTTGAGATCCTGGCCAGCATCGATATCATGACAGGCATTCTGAACCGCGGCAGCGGCGAACGAAAAGTGATCGACGCCATGGCAAACAAAAAAACGGGAATGCTCTGCATTCTGGATGTTGACAAGTTTAAGAATATCAACGATGACTATGGCCATAATGTCGGTGATAAAGTGCTCCGAGGGATTGCGGATGTGTTAAAGCTTACCTTTCGGGATGAGGATATCATCTTCCGTTTAGGCGGTGATGAGTATGCCGTATATGTTATGAATTTAAGTGATGAAGAAGCCGGCAGGCTGGTAATGGACCGCGTCTTTAAGGGAATCTCCAGTATGGATATTCCGGAGCTTGGGGGCAGAGAAATCTGTGTCAGCGCCGGTGCTGTGTTCTTCAGAGAAGGCGATAAGCGATCCTTCGAAGAACTTTATAAACTGGCGGATAGCGATGTATATGAGAGTAAAAAGATCAGCGGAAATGCATTGAATCTCAGATAAGAAGACACGGGAAGAAGACACGGGGACGGTTCTTCCGTCTTATCGCCTGACCACTTGTAAGACACGGGTATAAGACACGGGGACGGTTCTTCTGTCCTTGCGCCTTATCACTTAAAGACATGATAAAGCCTCGCAAGGTAAAATGACACGGCCAGCAGACATGCTCCGATCGCATAAATCATTGTATAGCTGAAAACCAGGCCATGCAGATAGCAGAAAGTGAATTCTATAAAGCCAAGTATGATCCAGTGAATAAAATAAATCAATGTAATGTTCCTGCTCATCTCGATCATTAACCTGAATTTTGATACGTTGATTTTTTTCAGCAGAAAATAGAAAATGGAAAGCAGAAAAAGATCAATAGACAGAAAACCCGCAGCTTCTAACGGACTGGGAACATAAAATAAATGATTTTTTGACAGGAAAAAAGCACCGAAAACAAGCGATGATACAACATAGACCGTTGCAACACAGCCGGAAACGATCAGTAGTTTTTTATACAGCCCATCCTTGTCCGATGTTGCCTGAAGACAATCCTACAGCTACAAAGATATACCAGCTGAAAAAGCTAAAGACTGAGGATTGCAGCGTTGTGAAGACGAAGTTGCCAAGGAGCAGGTCTATCACATAATTCCCGGTTTCAAAAAAAGATGCCGCTGTACCGATCACTGATAAAGCCAGCCCGATTGCGACGATATATTTCGCCTGAAACCGCAGTCTTTTCAGAATACCGGTAGCGATGAGCGCTATCCCGGCAAACTGGAGGATGTCCGGAAGAAAAATGGCATCCAGCGTTTCTTCTGCGAACTTCCCTTTTATGATGTCATATATCACAAAATATATCCCATATCGAAAGAAGTTGAGGACATATCCAAGTACCCAGATCTTTATGCCTCTCTTAATCAGGTCTGAAGGCTCTCCCTTTCTTGAATAGGTCATTCCCACACCCATCGCAAACATAAATCCATGTGCTGAAATTATGTAGGATCCAATAATATCATTGCCGAAAAAATACAGAAACTCGTTTTCGTATCCACTGTGATACATACTGAGTCTCATTACAGGATGGCAAAATAACATGAATATGATTGCTGATGCCTTCAGAAGGTCCAGGTTGTACTGACGATCATAGTTTTTTTAATTTCGAGGTTTTCTCCTCCAGGCTTCTGTGAGCTCACGTGCAGGGTTCTCCTGAACTGTATATATAGGAACAAACAAATTTTCTGCGGGTTGTTTTGTCATGATTCTACCACAGTACCGGCTATCTTTCATTAAAAAACTGAGATTTCGTCGTTCGTGCCCACCGGGGTGAAGAGCTAAATGATCCGGCATTTATTATGGTAAGACAAAAGAACCGTCCCTTTGTCTTCAGGCACGAACTTCAGTTCGTGCCGATTGGGTCTGATATACAGACCCAATCATTTCCTTTATTGATTTTGAAAAGGAGGAGCCTTATAATCAGAATACAGGCAGGTAAAAGTGAAGCATGTGCTTAAACAGCTTCGCAGGAAGCGGTCTGACGCAGCTGCATAACGGTTTTTGGGAGATATTATATGAATACGGGTTTATACCTCGCGCAAAGCTATTCTGATGCATGGGACGATTATCAGCGAAGCCTGAAGAATCAGGCTTTTCCTATATGGGATTATATTATTCTTACTGCGAGCAATGAGCATCAGGCGGAATCTTTCCGGCTGCAATTAGAAAGCAGGAAGCCTTATCTCCCGGTCAAAACCAGGATAGGGATCATTCCTGATGAGGGCGGTGTAAGGGTCGGTTCAGGTGGAGCAACATTAAGCGTTCTGAAATGGCTGAAAGAAAACACTGAAAGCGGCTCTGACGCCTGGGCAGGAAAACGGATTCTTGTAATACACAGCGGGGGCGACAGCAAAAGAGTTCCGCAGTATAGCGCGCTGGGAAAGCTGTTTTCACCTGTTCCGCATCAGTTGCCCGATGGAAGATCGTCAACACTTTTCGATGAATTCATTATAGCAATGTCAGAAATTCCCGGGCGGATAAGGGAAGGTATGCTGTTATTAAGCGGTGATGTTCTGCTCCTTTTCAATCCTCTGCTGATCGACTGGTCCGGGCGCGGCGCCGCTGTGATAAGCTTCAAAGAGGATGTTGAGACCGGCAAAAACCATGGCGTATTCCTGCGCTCGCCGTCCGGTCTTGTGCAGAGGTTCCTTCACAAGCAGGATGTGGCGACGCTTTGCTCTATCGGAGCTGTAAATGAGCAAAATTGCGTGGATATCGATACCGGAGCGGTTCTGTTCGGGATCGATGTGCTCGATGCCTTATATTCGCTTATTTCGACGGACGGAAGCCCGGACGATCAGAAATACAGGGCATTTGTGAACGATAGGGTACGGCTCAGCTTATATGGCGATTTTCAGTATCCTTTGGCTGTAGACAGTACACTGGAGCAGTTTTACCGGGAAAAAGCTGAAGGAGAAGATAATGAAGAGCTGAGGGAAGCCCGCACGGCGGTCTGGAATGCGCTGCATGGGTTTAACATGAAACTCCTGCGCATTGCCCCTGCCAAGTTCATTCATTTTGGGACAACCGGGGAAATCCTTCACCTGATGCAGGGCGGCGTGGATGAATACAGGGAGCTTGGATGGAGCGGCCGGATCAACTGTTCTATGGGATCCGCATCCGGTTACAACTCTGTAATCTCACCTCATTCTTCGGTTGACGATGATACTTACCTCGAGGTCTCTTACGTGCATGGAAGATCTCACATCGGAACCGGGAGTGTTCTGTCATATATCGAAATATATAATAAGATAATACCGGATCATGTCGTGCTCCATGGATTAAAGCAGACAAATGGCACATATGTGGTCCGTATTTACGGTACGGGTGACAATCCGAAAGAAAATAAGCTGTTCGGACGTAAGATCCCCACGGAGTTTGGCAGTACCCTCTGGACTGCGCAGCTGTACCCTGAAAAAAAGACGATCGATGAAGCCGTGGAAGCGGCGCTAAGGCTGTATGACTGCGTCATGTCTGATAAATGGGATTGCATCGAGCGCGGTAAGAGCCTTTCGTCCGGCTTCAATGACGCTGATCCTGAGGCTGTAATTGCCTGGAATGATCACATGGCAGAACTGGTATTTATGAACAGGATACAGGAACTTATTATCAGCCAAAGCCCCGCGTCGGAAGTCGAGCCGATACCGGCTCTTACCGGGGTACAGGAAAAATGGCTGGAGAATCATCTGACAGGGGCAGATTATGGGATGAAGATGCGTCTTCATTTCTATGTGGGAACCGCGCTTAATGATGAGAGCGAGATCAGTAAGGCGTTTGGCATCCTGTCTGATGCCATTCTGGAATCTACGTTATCCGGGCTAAAAGAGAATACAGAAACCAGAATAATGATGGATGAGCATTCAGTTCATCTTCCGCTTCGTGTGAACTTCGGGGGGGGCTGGTCGGACACACCGCCATACTGCAACGAGAACGGCGGAACTGTGCTTAATGCGGCCATTACCCTTAATGGAGAGAGGCCTGTTTCTGTAAGACTGAGAAAGATACCGGATCATAAGATCGTGTTTGAATCCCGCGATATGGATGTTCACGGAGAGTTTGACCGCATAGAGCCTCTGCAGTCTGTCGGCGACCCGTATGATCCTTATGTTCTTCAGAAGGCTGCATTATTGGCCTGCGGCGTGATACCGAGCGCCGGTGGAAATCTGGAGGCCATACTTACACGCCTTGGCGGGGGCATCTGGATGGATACAGAGGTTGTGGGCGTTCCCAAAGGAAGCGGGCTCGGGACCAGTTCTATCCTTGCCGCAGCCTGTGTGAAGGCTGTCTTTGAGTTCCTGGGTGTTATGCATACTGAGGATGATCTGTACAGCCATGTCCTCTGTATGGAGCAGATCATGTCCACGGGCGGCGGCTGGCAGGATCAGGTCGGAGGCGTGACTGACGGGATCAAGTTTATCACATCTAAGCCCGGGCTCTCACAGGAGATCAGGGTTTCCCACGTTATTCTCGGGAAAGAAAAGATGAAGGAACTGAATGACCGCTTCGCACTGGTCTACACAGGACAGAGACGGCTTGCACGGAATCTCTTAAGGGACGTTGTCGGCAGGTATATAGGGAACATGCCCGATACGGTCTACGCATTGAATGAGATTCAGCGAAATGCCGCCCTTCAGCGGTTTGAGCTGGAGCGTGGGAATATAGATGCATTCGCGGAGCTGATGACTGAACATTGGAAGCTCAGCCGTATGATCGACGAGGGATCTTCAAATACCCTGATCGATCAGATTTTTGACTCTGTGGATGACCTGCTTGCCGGCAAAATGATATGCGGAGCCGGCGGCGGAGGATTTTTGCAGATGATGTTAAAGAAAGGAGTTACCAGGGAACAGCTTCAGGCACGGCTTAAGGATGTTTTTTCCGATACCGATATCGGTGTTTGGGAATGTGAATTGGTCTGAGTGTTTCGGAACAGGAGCAGGCGATGGAAAAAGAAGTGGCGGAAAAAATAGAAGAGGCTGTACGTGAGGCCGGCGGAATGATCTTATCTGCCCATCTTAAAGAGAGCGATATCCATAAAAAGACGGGCCCTGCAAACTTTGTGACAGATTATGATATCAGGATACAGCAGCTTCTTATATCCACACTGTCCGGTATTCTTCCGGGATGCAGCTTCTATGGCGAAGAGGATACTGATCAGAATGAATCCAGGGTTTCGGCGGGTTATACTTTCTTCATAGATCCGATAGACGGCACGACTAATTTCATGTTCGATTATCACAACAGCTGTGTGAGCGTGGGATTATCCCTGGCCGGCCGGTTGATCGCAGGCTGGGTCTATAATCCCTATTCTGACCAGTTCTGGAGCGCTGAGAAGGGTAAGGGGGCGTTTCTGAACGGAAAGCGCCTGAAGATGGAGAATAAGGGCCTGGAAGCCGGAATCTGTGCTTTCGGGTGCGCCAGATACAATGAAGGAGATAAGGTCTTCAGGATCATCGAGGAACTGTTCATGAGATCTCTTTCGATCCGTAACGGCGGATCCGCCGCGATCGATCTGTGCAGGATAGCGTCAGGATCAAATGTCGGTTATGTTGAGATGAATCTCAAGCCTTATGATTATGCCGCAGCAACGGTGATCGTCACCGAAGCCGGAGGAGTGATCGGACAGTCGGACGGATCACAGGTCACATTGGACCGCTCCTGCTCCGTTGTAGCCGGAACAGAGAAAGCGTCTGAAGAGATAAGGGACCTGCTGAAGCCCTTTATGTTATAGAGATGACCAGGGCGTCAAAGCACATGATACACAAAATCGCTTCATTGCCGCGCAGCTTCCGTGATTTTGTATTATAGAGATTCCTTAAGGGGGTGAAGATATGCCACATTCGAGCGGAGGAGGTTCTTCGGGAGGGGGGAGCCACGGTGGATCCAGAGGGTCAAGAGGAAACAGTAATCCAAGATTCGGTTCGAATTATTATCCGGGAGCTCACAGATATGTGTATTATGTGAACAGGCAGCCGAGATATTATTTCAGCGATAAGAAATATACCCTTAATGATGCGAGGTCAAAAAAAAGATCCGGCATATTTGGCGGCATCCTGTGGGCAGTGTTTTCCGTGTTTATTTTCCTGGGTTCACTGGATTCCGTGCATATCCCGAAGAAGGTGGATATAGATTACAATACCGGCGTCATCATAGAGGACAGTATTGATGTCATATCTGACAAAGAAGAGACCGAAATGGCGGAGGCTTTTTCCAGATTCAGGGAGGATACAGGTGTTACCCCTTCTTTTATTGCTGTTTCAGATGATGAATGGCGGGACGGGGCGGATTCGCTTGAGACCTATGCATACAGAGCCTATGTCAGCCATTTTGACGACGAGAAGCATTGGCTCGTGGTATATGCTTCGGAGGGAGACCGGGAATCCTTTAGCTGGGAGGGCATGATCGGAGATGACTGCGGGGGGATGATCACTTCCGGGCTCGAGGATGAATTCACAAAAAAAGTACAGGAGAACCTTTGGGCAAGTTCCAGGTATACTGTGTCAGAGGCCATTTGCCAGGCTTTTGAAGACATAGACCGGGATGCGCAGAAGGTTCAGTTTGATCCTAAAGCCATCCTGGTCCTGCTCATTGCCGCCGCCGCTGTCGGGTTTGGTGTTTTCAAGATCATAAGCGCAATAAAAGTTAATCCCGAGGAGGATCCCATGCTTCAGTCATCCCAGTGTATGGTTGACCAGGAGAAGCCCAGGGAGGATACCTGCAGATATTGCGGGGGGATATTTGCGCATGGGCTGCATAAAACCTGCCCGTATTGCGGGGCTCCGGCCGAAGCTGAGGATTACGGATGAATTGTCCTTTCAAATTACAGGACGCTCTTCGCGTCCGCACCGGACACACTCATAGTAGGTATCCTCCCGGGGGCCGTTTTCCGTGTATCGGGTTACGGTGACCTTATACCTGGTATTTTTCCGGCAGTACGGGCAGGTTCCTTCCTGTGTCCGTACTTCACTCGAGCCTTCCTCCATAGTCCCGCCGGTGACGCTAAACAGTATCCTGTCCGAAAAATGCCCCCGTTTTTCAAGGCCGCTTAAAGCCCTAATCCCCGGAGAGGATTTTTTCCGGTATCTCTGGCACAAAAGCGTAAACACCACGCCTATCACAAAGGCGATCACCGCAGCCAGCACATAACCGCCTGCCTGCGGACTCAGCAAAAAGGCGCCGTAGACCGATCTTTGGGAATACGCTCCGGAGAGCTCCCCGGGCATCAGGCTGATCGCCGCGATCAGCGCCGTAAAAAGGCAGGCGCTTCTTCATCTGTATATTTCATGGATAGTACCTCTGCCAGGTTTCATCAAATTGTTATTCCCCGATCCTTCCGTTTGGATCTTTTTTGTTACATCTATTAGTTGCAGCAGAAGCGGATTTTACCCACCTGTTTTATCAAAAATAATATACAAATTTTACATCTTTTTTTTGTGCAACATGCCCGAAATCTATAATGCTTATGCCTGGTGGATATTATCGGTTGACTGATCAGGGACTGATTACGGACAATTATTGTCCCCTGGCGGTACCCGAAATGACAGGAACGGAAGTATAACAGACAGCCGGAGCATCAGTACTGTTCAGCTCCTCCGGAGTCAGCAGGATTCTTTGAGAAAAGGTGAGGATTGTTTTGGCTTACCAGCCCAAACGGCAGCCTTCGGTACAGGAGGAAGAGTCCCGCGGAAGCAAGTAACGGCAGTGCAAACCCGATCGTCGTGGATATGCCCGGTTCTGATACTAACAGGTTATAAAGCGCATGGAAGATCATCGCGATCGACACTCCCACCGAAACCGCCGGAACGGAAAACACCTTAAGCCGTTTTGCCATTACGAACCAGATGGATAGAGCCAGTATGCTTACGATATGCATGATTCCCACCGCAAGGCCCCTTATAAGGACATATCCCAGGTTCCCGGCACCGGCAGTCAGGATATAGCAGCAGTTCTCAAAGGTTGCGAAGCCCGCTCCGATCGCGACCGCCAGCATGGTAAGCATCGTATCCTCCGCTTCGAGCATGATCATAAAAAGTATAAGGGGCAGAAGTTTCATAAGCTCTTCCACGACAGGGGAGAGGAATACGGCAGTATCTTTTTCCCCCGCACCGGTCGCTACCGAAAGGAAGCCGTCTATATAGGCCGATATCAGGCACATCCCCATCCCTGTGAGAAAAGCCCCCATATACCTTCTGACACTGCCATGGGTAAAAAAGAGGGATACGATAAGCGGTATGGCGATACATAAGAGGATGTTCTCCGCATAGATCATCTGAGCACCTCCTTAACATTCCGCATAAGAGGGCGATTCTGTTTTGGAGGGTCTGCGATATCTTCTTCAGAACTGATTTTCGATCTTTCCATGCGGTCAATGTCCGGTCCGTACCGCAGAGCAGCGAACATCAGAAGCCATGAAAATGAGCAGAAGAGGCTTGCAATGTTATAAAAAAGCCCTGCGCTCATGTAAAGGAACAAAGAGCTCCAGGCATATACGGCAAAGGAAAGGCTTATGGAGAGTTCGGGATCCTTCCCTGAAGCAGGGGAAGGGAGGGACCTGAAAGCGTTCCTCTCATGCAGAAACCGCATACGGATTCTATGCGGCTCCTGACGTGAAAATGTGAGGATAACTCTGTATATAAGATACAGATCTGCGGCAAGCATCAGCAGATAGGCAGCCAGATCTGTCGTATTCTTAAGGTGATCGGGAACAAATATCGTTGCTATATTTGCCGCAATGACGATGATACATACGATTTCAAGCAGTCTCAATGCAGGAGCGGGAAGTGCCCCTGTCTGTTTCATGTAACTTGTCAGGAAGAAGAAAAAATAGCCCATTACGATGCCGGTTATGATATCCTGCGCCCATTCGCCGGACCAGGTTATCCACAGGGCGACATTTGCGGTTAAAAATGCCAGGGCACAGATCGTCTCCCGTTTTGCCGGTACTGAAAATACTCCGGCAACCGATACGATCGAGGACGCAAGCGACAGAAAGATAGCCCACTCCGCGATTTCGTTGGCCGCAAAGGGCATACGGGTCATGGGATGCAGAAGGTCATAAGCGACCCAGTAAAAGCTGGTCAGGAGAGAGGCTGTCACCGCAAAGGCAAAGAATATAAGCCGGACGCTGCGCCCTGCCTTATTCGTCAGCTGATACAGGCGGATCAGTATATAAATGTCCACTATAATTTGGATAAGCGTGGGGATATAATCATTCAGAGGCATTCTGTAATCATTTCCTTTTGCGCCGATTTAAAGCGGCGAATTGTGCGCCCGGGCACAGACTTCATTTCTTTATAAACCATCGCAGATGAATAAGCAGCAGAGTGACGCAGACCCCCAGCCCGAAGCCAAGCAGACAGACCACGATATACCCGATATACGGGGAGGCCAACAGCAGGCTGCCGTATTGCTGCATTCCGGCACCCTGCGCCCCCGGCGCAAGACGCGGGAGACTGAAAAAGGCGGCTGACATAAGGACAAGGCACAAAACGCCTGCCGTCCCGTCCGCTATAATGCGCTTTTTAAGGCTCCGTTTCTCCCTTACTGTTTCCGATCTATTCATGACCTCTTTAAGCAATTCCTCAGAGCTCCTCATATTCAAACCCCATTCTTTTAAGCTGTTCTTTTAACGCCGAGCGGGAGCGCTCCGCCAGATGATAAACCTGTCTCCTGCTCTTTCCCATGACCTGTTCTGCCTCCTCATGGGACATACCCTCAAAATATAAAAGTATCAGTATCCTGCGATATTCATCGTTCAGCCCTGCCATCGCCTCGTAAAGCAGGCGGTTTTGCTCCGACTTAAGGATCTCAAGCTCCGGTGAGGGCTTCTTTTCATCCGGCAGTTCCTCTTCAGGCTTGTCCTTCCGCAGGGATTCTTTATCATTTCGAAAGGCGGATGCTGCCGGAACGAACCTCTTAGTCTTTCTGATATGCATCAGGGCAAGCTTCTTTCCAATGGAGAAGAGCCATGTCTTAAAGGAACTCTTTGAGGAAAACAGGGTCGGCCCCGCGGCAGCCTCCGCAAACGCATCCATCATCAGCTCCTCTGCATCGCCCATGTTATTTACAAAGCCGTTCAGGAACAGTGTAAGGCTTTCCCTGTACCGTTCGATCAGGATCAGGAGGTCGTTTTCGTCTTTCTCCGCAAGAAAGCGGGAGTATATTGTTTCGTCGGATTCGTCATAGTACATGGCTTATGCCTTTATTCGCCAATTCCTGCCGGAATTGATCGATTTCTTTTGTTACTGAAAAGATTAAAAAACAACGGGCAATATTTGCAAACAACATATTTTCAACCGGTTTCACTGTCCTTTGGATTCAAATGACTATTCCGGCCGTATCTGATATAATAAAAACAGAACAGTGTCATTGAAGGCTGATGACGGTAAGCATTACAGGCTGAACATAAAAAGGCCGGGTAAAAAGGAGGATGGTACATGAAAAGAAAGATTGCGTTGCTTATGGTTGTTGGATTGCTTTTGGGTGTGTGGCCGGCAGGGGTTTTTGCGGCAGAAAACGACACGCTGCAGGATTCGGAAGCACCGGCCGCATCGGAGGAAGTGCAGACTTCAGAGCCGGCTGATGCCGCAGAGGAAGCAGGATTATCCGGCGATAACATAGTCACCACCAGACATGAGGTGACCATAAAGGGAGAAAAGATACCTTATACCGCGGAGGCAGCGATGATAGACCTTGAAAGCGGCGGCAGTATATGCCGGATGTTTTATACCGCATATACAAGGGATGATGCAGAGGACGTAAGTGCCCGTCCCATTACGTTTGCCTTCAACGGTGGTCCGGGTGCAAGCAGCTTCTATATTCAGTTCGGATGTCTCGGCCCCCGCAGACCTGAGATCGATGAGACGGGATACGCCGTATCTCTTCCGGCTGAGGTAGTTGATAATGAGAATTCGATCCTTGATATGACTGATCTTGTGTTCATAGATCCTGTGGGAACCGGATATTCTCATGCACTGAATGAAGATGAGACAGGGGACTTTATCGGATATGAGAATGATATCCGCACAGTAGGTGATTTTATCCGGTTATACATAAACAGGCATAAAAGATGGGGTTCACCCAAATATATCGCCGGGGAGTCTTATGGTACTACGAGAGCGGTAGGCCTGTGTGATTATCTGTCGAGCCGGTATTCCATGTATATAAACGGTCTTATGCTTGTTTCTTCCGTCAACAATTATGCAGCCGTATTTAACGGCGGAGGAAATGATATCCCGTATGCTTCTTTCGTTCCGACATATGCGGCTGATGCATGGTATCACGGTAAGCTTGCCGGGGAATATCAGGAGATGGAACTTGAAGACTATCTTGAGGAGGTCCGCTCCTTTGTGGAGAAAGAGTATGTTCCGGCATTGTATCTGGGCAGGAAGCTGGATAAGAATAAGCAGGATGAGCTCGCCGGCAGGCTTGCGGGCTACACAGGCTTATCTGAGGACTATGTGGCAGATTCGAACTTAAGGATTGAATTTGAGGATTTTGCGAAAGAGCTTTTAAAAGAAGATAAGCTGGTGATCGGACGATATGACGGACGTATCACGGGACCTGTTACCGCAGGAAGTATAACAGACGGAACCAGTGATCCCTCCGGTTTTTCAGCTGAGATCGCCCTTTTCGGTTCCTATCAGAAGTATCTCACACAGGAGCTTGGATTCAGGACCGACCGGCCGTTTATACCGCTTTCTCTTGAAGTGAACAGTGAATGGAGCCTGGTGGATTACGGTGGACTGATCTCTCAGGAGGAGACTGTTTATAACTGTATGTCAAAGAACCCCTTCTTAAAGATATGGGTCCTGTGCGGCTACTATGACGGAGCAACGCCGTTCTATTCGGCCGAATGGGTTTACAATCACGTTTTCGTAGATGACGAAAGGGAAAATAACCTGCGGTTTACTTATTATCCCTCGGGCCACATGTTTTATATGGAGAAATCTTCATTTGATAAATTCAGGCAGGATGCCGAGGAGTGGTTTAAATAATATTTACCGGGGCCGGCTTCAGGAAATACCGATCGTTGTAATCCGCGTATCCCTATAACAGAGACTCGTCGTACTGAGCGCGTACGCCCCCAATAAATTTCGGACGGACCCTTGCGGCAGTGACATGGGCTTCTCCTATGGCACTGTTTGTGAGCCTGACGGGAACCGCAACCTTCTTTAAATGCATTCCTATAAAGGTATCTCCGATATCCAGTCCGGCATCCGCTTTGATCTCTTCGACCGCAACGGGGTCGTCAAAATACTTCCAGGCGGCAGTGGCAAAGGAGCCACCCGCCTTGGGCTGCGGAACGACATTTACGATCTCCATGCCCGATGCCGCTTCTCTTTCAAGAACTATGGCCCGGTTCAGATGCTCACAGCATTGTACCGCGAGCCGGATCCCCCGCTCTTTTAGCACCCTGCAGATCCCGGAAAAGACGGCTTCGGCCGCCTCGAGACTCGAGTTGGTTCCGATCCTGCTTCCTAAGATCTCGGAGGTGGAGCATCCGATCACTAAGAGCTGTCCTTCCTTAAGCTTTGCTTTTTCACATAATTCTTCCACAGCCAAAGCTGCCTGCTTTGTAAGTTCTTCGTACATTTATTTTCTCCTCTATTGAAAGGGGTTTTTGCCCCTGAAATATCTGACATACCCTCTTCAGAGTCGGGGGGCTCCTTAACGCCCGGCGGTTTATCCGCAAACATCGGATAAACCCGTTTTCTGCCGGTCTATCCGATGTCTGTTTATGTATGCCGGGTCGGTTTTTTTAACGGAAAACGCTTCGATCCGCGATAAGCCGCGCCGTTTTAATACCGATCTTCAACAAACCTTGAAAACAGGTTGTGTATCCCGCATTTCCAGCAGAGGACCATTCCGAGCACTGCTCCGAGAGCTGCCTGTGCGATCTCATAGGGCAGCTTGATTATCGCATATTCCAGAGTGCTGTATACATAGATCTTTCCGAGGGTATATCCCGTGACCATTATCACGGCGCCGACCGTCACGCCAATCCCTGAGGCAAGCCTGGGATGATTTTTTAAAGAATAGTGCGAAATAAGCGAGATCGCTACAGCCTGCAGGCCATGGGTCACAAGCGATACAAACATCGGGAGAGGATAAAAAAGCAGATCCCCCAGAAAAGATCCAACTCCTCCAACAACAAAGGCTTCAAGCGGGTTTAAAAGAATAGCCGCAAGACAGATAACAGCATCGCAGAGATAAAGATGGCCTCCCGGAACGGGGATCCCGAAGGAAGACATTGCGATATTAAGCGCCATAAATACCGCTGTTATTGTTAATCTTATTGTTTCAGTGCTTCTTTTTACAGCCATTTCTTTTTCCTCCATTGGAAGGGGTTTTTGCCCCTGAAATATCTGACATACCCTCTTCAGAGTCGGGGGCTCCGTTGGAAGGGGTTTTTGCCCCTGAAATATCTGACATACCCTCTTCAGAGTCGGGGGCTCCATTGAAAAGGGTACTGCCCCCTTATACCGGGCATCTTCATCCGGCTGAGGATCTGTACGCTGACAGTTTAAGTTCTGCTGTCTGACCACCGGGCAGCCTGTCTGAAGTAATGCCCCTCTTTACAACTGACGTTTGAAAGATTATCATAGAACTGGATATATAATAATAACCAGAACAGGAGTAAATGATATAACCAGATGAATTATTTGATCGATAAAACAAGCCAGACACCTGCGTATATCCAGCTGTACCGCTTTTTTGTGAAGGATATTTCGGCAGGAGTGTACCCGCTTGGAACCAGGCTTCCGTCGAAGCGGATAATAGCAGAGGAAACAGGAGTAAGCGTGATCACCGCCGAGCATGCGATCATTCTTTTAAATGAAGAGGGGTATGTTCAAAGCAGGGAAAGAAGCGGCGTATATGTGATCTACAGGGGGGAAGATTTTCTCGGGGAGCACGGAAAACCGGAACCGGAGCTGTACGAAGCGGCGGATGAGAATTATGAAGAAGCTTCAGGCGCTGTTTATAATGGATCAGATGATCGGGAAGAAGATACTGATCCGAACAATATGCTCTCATATCCGGTCCGGTCCGGTACGAAGGTCCGGGAAAGCGGTGTTTCTTCCGGTAAAGGAGAGTTTCCGTTTTCGGTCCTTGCGAAGACGATCAGGAAGGTGCTGCTTGACTACGGGGATAAGATCCTTATAAAGTCTCCGAATCACGGATGTCCGGAGCTTCGGGGAGAGATCTGTCATTATCTGGCCAGAAGCAGGGGCATTTCCGTTGAACCCTCCCAGGTGATAATAGGGTCGGGCGCGGAGTATCTTTACGGGCTGATCGCGCAGTTTCTTGGAGCAGGCAGTGTGATAGCCATTGAAAAGCCCTCCTTTAAAAAGATCCGGGAGGTTTACGAGGCTATGGGGATAATATGCGATCCGCTTATGATGAAGCCTGACGGGATCGATACCGAAGAGCTTAAGCAGACAAAGGCGCAGGTCCTGCATATAACGCCTTTTAACAGTTTTCCTTCCGGAGTCACTGCAGGTATATCGAAAAAGCTCGAATATTTAAGATGGGCAAAGAAGCGGGACGGTATACTGATCGAGGATAATTATGATTCCGAGCTGACGGTATCAAGAAAGGTTGAGGAACCTCTTTTTACGATGGATACTGAAGTGAAAGTTATCTATCTGAATACTTTTTCCAGGACCCTTGCTCCTTCAATGAGGATCGGCTATATGATTCTTCCTGCAGGGCTTATGGAAGATTTTAACCGAAAGCTTGGGTTTTATTCCTGTACCGTTCCTATTTTTGACCAGTTCGTGCTTGCGGAGCTTTTGAAAAGCGGTGATTTTGAAAGACATCTTAACAGGGCAAGAAGAAAAAGGCGCAGAGGAAGCTGATCCCGTTAAGGCGTATCCGGGAAACCGCCTGATCCTTGAACCCGCTTTGTTCTTTGCCCGAAAGCTTTGCTTTTTTGCCCCCAATATATGGTATAATATAAAAGACTTTGGGGAAATTACTGCTAAATCATGTGTGTCGGGGTTGAAATAATAGCTGCGCTCCTCTATAATAAAACCTTAGGAAACTTATTGTCGGAGGTAGGCAGTATGACGGGGTCAAGCGACAGGATTGACAGAAGGTCATATTCTCGCCTGGGATCAGGTATCAATGCGTGCGTATTCTGCAACGGTCTTAACGGAGAAATAAAATGCAGGATAGAGAATATAAGCGAAAAAGGAATCTGCCTGGAAACGGAAGCTTTTGAAGGCTATCAGCAATTCTTTGCCCAGGGAAATATTATTACAATACAGTTTGTTGACAGTTTTCCTTTTGGAAACGATATAGAGTCTGACATTGAGACCATAAACTGTTCCGTAAGGCACGTAAAGGAAAAAGACGGAATTATCCTTATCGGATGCTACGTAAGCTCTGATGAGTACAGGAAATATGTCCGGCACAGGGAGTTAAGCGGGTATATGCAGAAGCCTTACAGAGTGTAGGATCCGGGAACCGTTCTGATGTCGGAAGGCGGTATATAACGGGTCTGCAAAGCAGATTCTGTTCATCTTTTTGATCTATGCGCCGCTATGGAGAAATCTGTAGCGGCGTTTCTATGGAATATACGGTTTTAGAGGAAAATGGATTGAAATTCATTATTTACGGATCGATAATCATCGGTGCGCTGCTGATGATAACGAATATCGCCAGATACATGTATTTCCTGCATACGACGCATGATGTTCTGTCTGCGGGAAGCCGGAGAGACCGTATACGAAAGTATCTTGCGCTGGTGCTTCTGATATTCTTTTTCATCGGATATGTTTTTATTGCCGTTTTTTCAAAACCGGATATCATGATGGCAATGATCCTCTTCGGAGGAAGCATATTCGTCATGATCGTTCTTACCCTGATGTATGGCCTTCTGGAAACCGTGAAGAAGAGAAGTATTGACATAGCGGAGGTTTTAGTCGGTGTCATCGACGCAAGGGATCCCAATCTGAACGGCCACAGTCTGCATGTTCAGCAGATCACAATGCTTTTTTATTCTCATCTTCCGGGTAATATCAGGAAAGAGATAAATCCGGTCAGCCTTGAATATGCCGCTCTGCTGCATGACGTGGGAAAGCTCGGCGTTCCGGAGCTGATACTCAATAAGCCTGCCAGGCTTTCGGAGGATGAATGGAGGATCATGCGGACCCATCCAAAGGTAGGCGTAAGGATCCTTAAGCCTCTTTCAACCTTTGCTTCGATATCCGACTGGATCCTGTACCATCATGAAAGGATAGACGGAGAAGGGTATTATCGTTTAAGGAAGGAAGAAATTCCGCTCGCTTCGAAGATCATTGCCATTGCCGATACCTATTCGGCAATAACAATGAGAAGGTCCTATAAAGAACCCCGGTCTCATGCAGAAGCCATGAAGATCATAGAAGAGGTTGCCGGTTCACAGCTGGATAAGGAGCTTGTCGATATCTTTGTGAAAATTCCCGAAGAGGAGCTTAACAGATGTATCCCCGAAAAGGTTCAGTATGACGGCAGGCCGGACTAGAATTTTAGGCTCTTTTATTTAAGGAAAACATTGATTTTATCGGTTTTTCACTGTACTATAGCAGCAGGTCAAGATGTGGAGGTAATGCTATGCAACAGCAAAATGATGATTTTTTGGACAAGACTGTTTCCGTCAGACAGGCCAGACCTTCTGCAGGTCCGGGCGGGTCGGTCTTCTGCAGGTTTTGCGGTGCCGAAAACGAAGAGGGAAGCGTCTTCTGTTTTTCATGCGGCAAGCAGATAGGCGCTAAGGCCGAAAGGACTGAAAAGGCGGCTGACAATACAAAAAATGCTGACAGCGCGGATGATATACACGATATAGATGATTTAGACGTTATAGAAGATTTAGATAATACAGAAAATATAAGCCGGGCAGAAAATGCTGAAAGAAGAGAGCCCAAAGAGCCCAAAGAACCCCGGCAGCCGGCAAAAACGATAAGGAAAAGGTCCTTAAAACCGGGATATTTTAAGCTCGCGGCTGTTGTTATCATAGCCGCAGTCATCGTCTGTGTTTTCAGGATGTGCGGTAATTCCGGGTCCGGGAGCGATACGGAAAACGTAGCCGTCAGCGCTTTTATTGATTATGAAGATACGGCGCTTCTGCCTCTTATGAACGGAAAGATCGTAGAGATCGATGACACGCAGACAGCCCTTTTATCCCCTGACCGAAAAAAGATAGTTGTTCTGGATATAACGGGTGAGCTGTATTTTACGGACACATCCCTTGGCAGTAAAACACCGATAGAAGATGATACGGAAGACGTACAGCTTTTGTCCGTCACTGATGATCATGTTCTGTATGGAAAGGAAGACGGTACATATCTGTATGCGTTTTCCGGAAAGGAATCTGTCCGGTTAAGCAACGGCAGGATAGAGGAGCGTATTGAAAAAAAGGGAAACCTGTTATATAAGAATGACGGTGCCATATATCTGTACACGAAGGCTTCAAAGGAAAAGGAAAAGATCGGATCCTGTGAAGAGGACTGTAAGCTTTTATATCTGAGCGATGACGCAAAGAAGGCATATTGGGTCCAGAAGGATTCCTCCGAGGAGGATAAGTACGAGGTATATTCCTATCTGAACGGGGAGCGGAATAAAATGTGTTCATATACGGCTCCATATGCTCCGGGTCTTGTCATGAATGCCGGGGAAACCTACGGGATACTGGGCACCAGCAGGGCGGAATCCCTGTATGTCATAGATAATAAAGAAGAGGCCATGAAGGTCGGCATGGGAAATCCGATCATTTTCTTTACGAATGCCCTGTTTACCAGGCAGGGTTTCTTACGCGAGGACAGAGCCTCTTCGTTCTCCGGCATGTATGTGATCGTCGAAAGCAACGATAACGAAAAATATAACCTTTATTATATAGATAAAAAGGGTGAGAGGGAAAAGATGATAAGCGGTCTCTCAGACCTTTTCATCCAGAACGGATGGCTTTACTACCGGGAGGATGATGAGCTGAGCTGTGCGAGGATCGAAGGGGATTCCCTGAAAAACGAAAAGAATATCACGCACGACGTCGATTATCTTCTTCTGGCTAACGGGGGATACGTTTATTTCCTTAAGGATGGACATGAATCGGATAACGGGGATCAATACGGAACGATATATGTCGTAAAAGACGGAAGAGACCCCGTAAAGATATGTGATGATGCGCTCATAAACGATATTTACTCAAGCCCCGACGGCAAAACGCTTTATTATTTCAGGGATCCCGATAATGATCCCAAGAGCGGGTATATCAGCGCGGCGTTTTATAAATATACCTACGGAAAAAAGAATCCGGAAAAGATATCCGATTCGGTCTGCTGCTATGAGATCTTTGACGGCACGGAGAACGATCAGCATAACGACAACAAGCTTAATGACCGTTTTATATATTATAAAAAGATCGATTACAATGATTTCCAGTGGATGTACTATAACGGCAAGGACAGCGAGATTATGGCATCCGAGCTTGACTTAAGCCCCCAGAAGGTCTCTGCTGATGAAGCACCGGCCGCAGAATAGCCTGCTTTGACGGGGAATCCGCTCATTTACGAAGCAGCTGCCGTTTCGTTAATGAGTATAACAGATACAAAGTATAATAAATTAGAGCTATATATATTTTTTAAAATTGCGGATCCTGTATTTATAACGCTATACTACTTAAGAAGAGGTGTATCGATACAGCCTTAACTGTCCGGATAAAGACTGTTTAACTTATGATACATTGTGCCTGTCTGCATCCGGTACCTCTTCTTAAGGAGGAAAGCATGAGAACTAAAGTACTGGTGTTGGTGCTGGGGCTTTTATTATCAGTCTGTGCTCTTGCAGGCTGTTCGTCCGAAACGTCTGAGGAAAGCATCGTACCTGAGGCCGGCAGTGACACGGTTACAATTACCTGGGCGGTTTTTGAGACAGATAATTATACTTCGGAAATGTGGCAGAAGATAATCGACGCCTTCGAGGCCGATAATCCGGGGATAAAGATAGAAAAGATCCTGATGACCGGTGATTCCAGGCCTCAGTTTTTAAAGACGATGTTAGCTGCGGGAAACATGCCTGATGTCAATGTGGATCCGGTTGACCTTGCCACAACGGACGGTATTTATGCGGAGGTTCCAGAGGAGCTTCTTTCAAAGTACGAGGACGCGGCGATCGCGACCTACAACGGAAAGCATACACTGGTTCCCGCATACAAGGCTCTCAGGAACCAGTGCTATTATCATAAGAATAAATTCGCGGAGGCCGGAATAACGGAGGAGCCGCGAACATGGGAAGAGTTTCTTACAGCCTGTGACAGGCTGGATAAGGCGGGAATAGTTCCCCTTATGGGGGCCGGAGCGTCCGATATCTGGTCCACGAGCTTCGGATGGTGGACAGGCGTGGCCAACTCAGAGATCATGGCCAAATATCCCGATTTTAACGAACAGATCTTAAAAGGAGAGCTTTCCTGGACGGATCCGGTTATAGAAAATTCCCTGACCTGCTGGCAGGACCTGGTGAAAGCCGGATATTACCATAAAGGCTCAATGTCGTTTACATATACACAGGCTCAAAGAGAGTTCTTAAACGGCGCGACAGCAATGTTCATGGACGGCGCCTGGGCTGCACCGAGCCATGATGCCGCAGGTATTTCGCCTGATGAGCTTGGCGTATTTGTAGCTCCTACGCCATCGGGAGCTTATTCCTACTGTACAATGCCCCAGTACTGGGGGGTTTCCGAGACCTGCGCCCATAAGGACGAGGCCTTTAAGTTCTGCGAGTATGTGCTCGGCGGAAACGAGGATATTTACAGGCTGTATCTTTCATCGGACGGCACCTATTCAGTAACGAAGGATCCCGTTACCTATGAAATGGGGCCTATACAGACCGAATTTGTAAAGAATTATGACGATTGCCCCCTGGTTACGGATATCATGAAGGCAGTGGGCGATATTTCAATGCCTTCGGGGTTTGAGGATTATGTATGCAAGTCCCTTCAGAATATCTTTACAGGTTCCGATGTTCACAGTGAACTGGTTAAATGGGATACTGAATTTGAAAAGCTTCTTAATGGAAGCTGAGAATGGAAGATGAGAACGGAAACTGAGAACAGAAGCTGAGCAGGTTTTAAAACCGGAATGAAGAATCGTTTGGGAAAAGGCGGCAGCTCGCTTTTAAAAAAAGGATATCTGGGAAGTTTTACCAAAATGACCGTACTGTTTGATCTTATACTTATCAGTACGGTTGTTTTTCTTACTGTTTTTACTGCCAGAAGCTATGTCTCCGTCGTAAAGGAGCAGGAGGTCACGATCGGAAATGAAAAGACTGAGGAGCTTTTAAATTATTTTCAGGGCAAATGCGACCGGATCGACGGGCTGGTCAGATACATGCATTCCAGCGATTTCTCGGAGATCATGTCCGAGGTCAGCGAAAATCCCGAAGCGTTTTATGATTATGACAATATCAGCTTTATGTCGGTATTTCTTGCCGCGGCCCATGCCGCGGACCGGGACTTTTCCGATATCATCATAGTTACGGCGGATGATGCCGAAAGGGGTCATTCATATTCCTTTACCGAAAAGGGATGGGCGGAAATAGATGCCGGATTTCGCTTTAAGGAGCTGCCGGAGGCGGAAAGGCTGTTAAACTCTGAAGGCAATGATATAATTTTCTATGATGATCCTTCTGAATACTGTCTGAAACAAAGGGAACCGGTAGTTTCCTTCATGGGGAAGATATATGATACCGATGCCGTTTCCGCAAAGAAGCCGGTGGGACTGTATATTTTTAATATACCGGTCGGGACGGTTGATTCGGTAATGCCTTCCGAAAGCCATATGAGCCTTGCAAGCCTGAGGGTTGTAAACGGGTGGGGGAATGTAGTTTATTCGAGGCCTCATGACGGAGAGGGAGAAGCCTATATCAGGGAGGAGGAAAATGATAAGATAAACAGGATAGAGCAGAACCTTACCGACGGCAGACTTACCGTGATAAGCGAGCTGTCCGAGAAAGTGATCTACGCCGAGGTAAGAAGGGTGCAGACTCCTGTATTCTTAGTATGTGTGCTGGCTATAGCCCTGACAATATTGTTAAGCGCCCTTATCAGCAGGTATTTCAGCCGCAGGATAGGGCTTCTCACTGATTCCATGCTTTTAGTGGAAAAGGGCGATCTTTCCGCAAGGATCCCGGAGGAAGGCAATGACGAAATAGCGAGCCTTTCACGGTCTTTCAATGTGATGTGCGAGAAGCTTAACGGTTATATCGACAGTGTGTATGAAGCCGAGCTTCAGAGAAAAAATGCCGAGATAAATGCCCTGCAGATGCAGATAAATCCCCATTTTCTATATAACACTCTGGAGAGCATAAAAGCCGCAGCGGTGAAGGAGGGTGATGAGCGGACGCCGGAGATGATAGTTCTCCTCGGTAATATGTTCAGGATGATCAGCCGCACGGATGAACGTTTTGTCACGATAGAAGACGAGCTTGAATATATCAATACATATCTGAAGCTTCAGTCGTACCGCTATGACGATTTCTTTGACATAGACGTAAAG
>JAIKXO010000020.1 GCA_024684065.1 Lachnospiraceae bacterium | reverse complement strand
ACTACTGTCTTTAATCTTAGGGTTAGGGATGGCTGGATGCGCAAAGAAGGAAAACACGGAAATAATAGGCGGTGCCGATGAACCGACAACCATCGTGATTGAGCCTGAGATAAGCAAAGATGAACCTAAAGAAACGGAGAGTGATATTATAACGGATGATCAGGCAATTGCTGCCATCAGGAATTACTGTCATATAAATAATCCGGATCTTGCTGATATTGAAAAGGCAGGCGAATACCCTGTTTATTGGGAAATCGCTTTGAGTAACGATAAGGAGATCGTGGTCCTGTTCAGATCATACACCGGGGCACAGGTACGCTATTACATAAACCCCGTATCAGGAGATACCTATGTTACTGAGTTTGTTCCGGGGATCACTGAGGATGAGGAGCGTACTGATGAAAGCTTCAATGTGAAAGATTATATCTCGGAAAATGACCCTTCCGCCGAGAATGTCTCTTCTATACCCGGAACATGGGCAACGGCATCCATGGGTTATGAATATAACGGAGATGTTCTTCCTGAATACCATGTACAGTTCACGGATTCCGAGGTCATTTATGGCCATATGCTGGATGGGGAATTCATGACAGATCATACAGCAAAGATCATTAATCTTGAGAATACTGCATCCGGCGGATACAGAATACAGGTTGAGTCATCTGATGGGGGCCATTACACTTATCAGACTTCTGATAATGACGATAATGTTTTGGAATTCTATGAGACATGGGACGAAGACGACTTCCACAGCATGTATCGAGGCGGTGCCTCATTATGGAAGATCGATTAAAATACACCATCTTTTCTGTCAAAAGCACCTATTTCATTGGAATAGAAGATAGGAACGCCCATTGAAAACAGAAGTGCAAAAAAGATCGGATGCCTGTAATAAATGAATCAAACGGAACCGTCCCTGTTGACTCTGAGTGCTGTGGGTGTGACGGCAAGCCCGCCCTTTGCGGTTTCCTTAAGCGAATTCGGCAATGCATCCCCGACCTCTCTCATGGCATCCAAGCACTCGTCTGCGGGTATTTTGGAACCGATCCCTGCAAGCACCATATCTGCACAGGAAAATGCCAGCATGACTCCCGTGGCATTTCTTTTTATGCATGGGATCTCAACAAGTCCTCCGACGGGATCGCAGACAAGTCCGAGCTGGCTCGCTATGACAAGAGCACATGCATCGGCGCACTGTCGGGGCGTTCCTCCCATAAGCTCAACCAAAGCAGCTGCCGCCATCGCCGAAGCGCTTCCGCACTCCGCCTGGCATCCGCCCTCTGCTCCGGCTATGCTGGCCCTTGATGCAATGACCATTCCGAAAGCACCTGCCGTAAACAAAGACATGACGGCATCCTTTTCGGGTACTCCCCTGTCCTCGCACATGGAAATAAGGCATCCGGGAATTATGCCGCAGGATCCGGCTGTGGGAGCCGCAACTATCCTGCCCATGGCAGCATTGCATCCTGATACCGACAGCGCCCTTGACATGGCACCGGCAAGAAACGGGCCGCAGAGTGACTTCCCCTTGTCCGAATACTCCCTCATAAGGAAACCTTCCCCGCCTGTCAGCCCCGACATCGACCTTAAGTCCTTTTTTCCACCGCTTATGACGGATTGTTTCATGACCTCAAAATCAATCTCCATCTTTTCCAGGAGTTCAAGCTCGCTCTTATCCATTACGGCAGCCTGATCCCGCAGCACAACCGTGCTTATCTTTTCATTGCTGCCAATCGCCGCATCTACCAGTTCCTGTATAGATTCATACTTCATTACAGCCTCCGTATCAGTATAGCGTTTGTCACGTGATTTATCTTTCTTATATCCTCGATAAGGGTTTCCGGCGGAAGATTATCGGTTTCTATCGTCATGATCGCCTCTCCGCCCTTTTCCTGTCTGGACAGGCTGAAGTTCGAAATATTCAGGTCCTCATACTCCCAGTGCATCATATTGGTCACGTTTGCGATGACGCCCGGTTTATCCGTGTGCATGACAAGGATGGTATTGCTGCTTCCGTTAAAGTCAACCTTCATGCCGTTGACTCTGCTTACGATTATATTTCCTCCGCCTATGCTGGATGCAAGGACCTCACCTTTCTTTCCGTCAGCGGTCACAAAGTCTATCCTTGCCGTATTGGGATGAGCATCCCTTATATCCTCGTTGGTGAAGGAAAAGTCAAGGCCGCGGTCTTTTGCTATATTTAAGGCATCCTTTACTTCGGGCGAATAGCTGTGAAAACCCATTATACCGGCCAGAAGGGCTTTGTCGGTGCCATGTCCATTACCTGTCTTTGCAAAAGAACCTGAAAGAGTTATCTCAGCCTTTACGGGATCATGTCCGTCACAGAGCTTATTAACGACACGTCCTATCCTTACCGCACCGGCAGTATGTGAACTGGAAGGGCCGATCATTACGGAGCCGATGATATCAAACACAGTCATATCTGTTCCTCCTCATATAATAAGTAATGCCCCCTCCTCCTAAATATCAACCTTGGTTGTACCTCCAAGGAAAGTCGGCAGGCTTTTCCCTTTTTTCTTCCACTGGCTGTACTCAGCCGTCGCAGTGAACAGCACATCTCCCGAAGAATTCAACGCGGTTTCAAAGGAATCCTGGATGACATTGATTATATATCCCACTGCCACCATTTCCATTGCCGCATCCTGCGGTATTCCGAAAAGCGAACACGCCATGGGGATAAGCAGCAGTGATCCTCCGGCTACTCCCGAGGTTCCGCATGCAGCCAGCGTAGCAAGGAATGAAAGTATAACCGCCGATGCAAGATCGACTTTAATCCCCATTGTATTCGCAGCGGTCATTGTCATTATGGTAATTACTACAGCCGCCCCGTCCATGTTGATAGTGGAACCCAAGGGAATCGATACCGAATACACGTCTTTATCAAGACCAAGCTTTTTGCATAAAGCGATATTTACCGGGATGTTCGCCGCCGAAGAGCGCATGAAGAATGCCATGAAACCGCTTTCCCTTAAGCAGCGGAAAACAAGGGGATAGGGATTAGCCCTGATCATCAGGAATACAAGGATCGGGTTTATCACGAGCGAGACGAAAAGCATGGTTCCAACGAGCAGTAAAAGAAGCTTTCCGTAATCTATGAAAATGGACATGCCGCTCTGTGATATGGTCTCATATATCAGACCCATGATACCGAAGGGCGCGAGGTTTATTATCCACGAAATGAGTTTTGAGAAGGCCTGGGACAGATCGTTTATAACTGTTTTCGTTGCCTCGCCTGCCACATTCTTAAAAATGATCCCGAGAAGGACCGCCCAGAAAAGGATACTTACATAATTGGCTTGAGAAAGCGCTTCAATCGGATTGCTCACCGTACTAAGCAGCAGATTCTTAAGAACCTCTCCGACTCCGGACGGCGCCGAACCCACATCGGCATTGCCTGTCAGCTTCACCGTAAGAGGAAACATGAAGCTTGCTGCCACAGCGGTTATACCGGCAATAAGTGTAGAAGAAAGGTACAGGATGATCACAAGCGAGAATCTCTTGTCAAAACCTGTATTGCCCTGAGTCAGCGAAGAAACAACAAGAACGAAAACAAGGATCGGAGCCACCGATTTCAATGCTCCGACAAACAGCTTTCCCAAGATCGGGATCAAAGGCTTCCCGGGTATCAGTAGACCAAGGATCACTCCTATAACAAGGCCCGCAATGATACAGAGAATCAGGCTTGTTTCATTGTATTTTTTATTATTTTCATAAAACACCTCTCATTTATCACTACTTTCTCTTCTGTCAATTATCCAAAATGATCCGGGCCCACAAGGACTGGTTCTGCGTCAGAACCGTCCTCTGCTTCACCCTATGTGCTTTAAACGGTTAATTTTATTAATGAATTTTGCTATTTTCCGATCCATACCTTTAATATTCTGTCTTTATCCCGTCTATCCCGTATGCATTCTTAAAGACCATCAGATCTGTATCTGAAGCGATCAGCATCACTTCCGTAAAATGCCCGTCTGTCCTGCTTTTGAATCCGGCAACCTTTTCCCCGGTACAGATTGAAGCCTTTATCACCGGATACTGGGTCTCTGGATCATATGGTATTGTAAATTGCCTTGTTTTCTTCTTAAACATTCCTTCAGCCTTTGTTTTGCCGGATTTGATGATCCTTAGTTTTCGGGTGCCTTTACCATGGCCCTGTCCTTCACTGTTTCGAAGCCAAAATACCTTCATCCATATTTCCATAGTGCCCTTTTACCTTTGACTCAGATACTGTTTCAACGAATCTGCGATCAGTCTATGGTCTTCCATGTGAGGAAGACCGGAAACGCATATGGTTCCTATTACCCCTGCATTCTTAACTGTTAACGGGAATCCTCCTCCGCAACACGCATACTCATTCTCGGGCATTCTTTTGTTTTCGGGTGAACTTCCTGAAA
>JAIKXO010000117.1 GCA_024684065.1 Lachnospiraceae bacterium | reverse complement strand
TATCTCAGGCAGGAATATCCTTCCTACGGAACGGGCGATTTTAAGAGCCCCGCAGTAGAGATCCTTCAGGATAACGGCAGCAGGATCGTGGATTTCAAATACGTTTCCTATGAGATATTTAAGGGAAAGAAAGCTATTACTCCTCTGCCCGCTACCTATACGGAAGATGACAGAGAGGCCGAAACGCTTGAGATAACCCTTAAGGATTCCGTGATGGATACGGAGCTTGTTTTAAGCTATACGCTGTTTACGGATTATCCGGCCATCGCGAGGCATGCGGTATTTACCCATCACGGTGAAAAGCCCATACATATCGAGCGGGCGATGAGCTTTAATCTGGACCTCATAGATATGGATTACGAGATGCTCCAGCTTTCCGGAACCTGGAGCAGGGAGCGCTATATAAAGACCAGGAAGCTTGAAATGGGTATTCAGGCTGTTCAGGGGCTTATCGGTACCGGAAGCAGCGCCGAAGAGAATCCTTTTATCGCCTTAAAGCGCCCCGACACCACAGAGCATACGGGAGAGGTATTCGGGCTCAGTCTTGTATACAGCAGCAATTTCCTTGCGCAGGCGGAGGTTTCAACCTTTGATATGACAAGGCTCATGATCGGCATAAATCCCCAGAATTTTTCCTGGCTTTTAAAGACCGGCGAGAGCTTTACCACTCCCGAAGCGGTTTTAGTTTACAGCGACGAGGGACTGAACGGAATGAGCCAGGCTTATCACAGGCTGTACCGTACAAGGCTTGCCAGGGGAAAATGGAGGGATGAGCCGCGCCCGATCCTCCTTAACAACTGGGAAGCGACCCTGATGGATTTCAATGAGGAGAAGATCTTAAATATAGCGAAGAAGGCAAAGGAAGCCGGAGCCGAGCTCTTTGTGCTTGACGACGGATGGTTCGGAGCAAGAAACGATGACTACAGAGGGCTTGGAGACTGGGCGGTCAACCTTGAAAAGCTCCCGTCAGGAATAGACGGGCTTTCCAAAAAGATCGAGGATATGGGTCTTAAATTCGGGCTCTGGGTTGAGCTTGAGATGGTCAATAAGGACAGTGACCTCTACAGGACGCATCCTGATTGGATCATAAGCTGTCCGGGCCGTTTCGAATCAACACACAGGCATCAGAATGTCCTTGATTTTACGAGGCAGGAGGTAGTGGACCATATCTATAATATGATCTCAAAGGTTTTTGAAAATGCCCGTATTTCTTATATCAAATGGGATATGAACCGTCCTATGAGCGAGCCCTTCGGAAAGGAGCTTCCCGCGGAGAGGCAGGGAGAGTTCATGCATCGTTATATCCTCGGGACCTACAGCCTGTATACAAGGCTTATAGCTGATCATCCTGAGATTCTGTTTGAATCATGCGCCAGCGGTGGAGCCCGTTTTGACCCGGGTATGCTGTATTTTGCCCCGCAGGCCTGGTGCAGCGACGATACCGATGCCGGAGAGAGGGTTAAGATCCAGTACGGGACGTCTCTGGTTTACCCGATCTCAAGCATAGGAGCGCATGTATCGGCCGTTCCCAACGCGCAGGTCTTAAGGAAAACGACCATAGCAACAAGGGCGAATGTGGCTTACTTCGGAACCTTCGGCTATGAGCTTGATCTGAACCTTATTTCGGAGGATGAGTTTGAAGAGGTCAAGAGGCAGATCGAATTTATGAAAAAACACCGGCGCCTCCTTCAGATCGACGGTAATTTTATCAGGCTCTTAAGTCCTTTTGAGGGGAATGACGCGGGATGGATGGTGGTGTCTCCCGATAAGGAAACGGCCATCGCCATGTTCTATCAGAGGCTTAACAGAGTGAACGGCTCATGGCTTCGCTTTAAGCTTGCGGGCCTAAACCCCGACAGGCTCTATCACATTTCATATGAGCTTCGGAGCGACGGCGGGTTAAAGGAGGCAATGGAGAAATACATGGAGGTGCCGACCGGTACGGAGAAACGTGAATTCGAGGCTTACGGCGATGAGCTCATGAATATGGGGATCGTTGTATCAAGGGATGATCTTAACCGTGTCGGCGGAGATTTCGCTTCCATCGTATATGTGCTTGAGTAGAGAGTATAGTGTACGGATCATATTCGTGTGCCGTAATTTAATGAGGCGTACGTTTTTTGTAAGGAAATAAGTCACCTACGGTGGTAAGGCGCAGGAAACGGATTAAGTAAAGACACTTAATTCGTTTCCTGTAGTATATACAGAAAGATTACTGATGTTCTGCCGGTATCGGTAAAGGTAAATGAAAATGGTCAGAAGAAATCTTGCAAAAAGGATATGGGAGAATTCGGACAGGGGCAGCCTTGCGATAAGGAGCTGCCCTTTTCCGGCTATAGAGGACAGGGATTTTTGGGATAAAGTACCAAAGGAAGTGAAGGATGCGATACTGCAAGGCGGAGAGGATGCTCTTCATAAAAGCATTGAACCCATTCTGTTATCGGATTACAGGGAGTTTTCGGTAAACGGCAACAGGTCTCGTTTCGAGCGGAAGTATTTTGACAGGAGAAAAAGACTGTCAGCGCTTGTCCTTGCTGAATGCGTATCCGGAGACGTGGGATTTCTTACGGAAGCCATAGACAGCCTGTATTCAATTCTTGAAGAAACGACATGGTGTCTTCCTGCCCATAACAGTTATATCAGGGATACGACCCCGCTTCCGGTCCCGGATCCGCTAAGGCCCGTGATCGATCTCTTTTCGGCAGAAACGGCGGCGCTTGTGAGCATGACCGGGCTTTTACTCGGAGAACGCCTTAATGAGGTGTCGCCATTCATAAAACCCTACATTTGGGAAAGCATAGAAAAACGGATATTAAAGCCGTACTTAAATGAGCATTTCTGGTGGATGGGGGACGGGAAGGAGCCGCTTTTGAACTGGACCCCCTGGATCACGCAGAATGTTCTGCTTGCGGTTTTTTCATGCCCGCAGGACCGCTTTTCCTATGATGAGCAAACAGCGGTTATAGAACAGGCGGTAAAGTCTGTTGATTATTTCCTTGATGATTACGGGGATGACGGATGCTGTAACGAAGGGGCGCAGTATTACGGCCATGCCGGATTATGCCTGATGGGCTGTATTGAGCTGTTGAATTTAATAACGTGCGGCTGTTTTGAAGGGCTCTACAGGGAACCGCTTATCAGGAACATTGCCTCATATATCCTGCATATGTATGCGGGAAACGGATACTATATCAATTATGCGGACTGCTCGCCATTCCCGGGAAAAAGGAGCGCAAGGGACTTTCTTTTTGCAAAGAGGACGGAAAATAAAGCCTACGAGGCCTTTGCGGCAGAGGATTACAGGAGCCTTTCACCAAAGGAAAGACTTGCGCCTGAGGATTACAATCTGTTTTACCGTCTTCTTTTGCTTGAGAATGATGCCGCGATGAAGGAATGTGATCCTGTTCCGGGGGATCTTAGGCCTGAACAGGAGAATACCATGAAACCGGATCCTTTAGCGGAGCGCGCGGATGTATATTTTGAGAGCACCGGCCTTATGATCGCAAGGAGTAAAAGCTTTGTGCTTGCGGCCAAGGCGGGCTGCAACGCCGACAGCCACAACCATAACGATGTGGGGAGCGTTACGGTATATAAAAACGGAAAGCCTCTGCTCATAGATATCGGGGTTGAGACTTATACCGCAAAAACCTTTTCTCCAAGGCGCTATGAGATATGGACCATGCAGTCGGCCTATCATAATACAGTTAACTTCACTGAACCGGAAGGCGGTATGATCCTCCAGAAGGACGGAGAGGAGTATCGTGCGGTGAATACGGAGCCGTTGTTTACTGAAGAGGAGCCTTCCCTTTCCTTTGAGATGGCGGGGGCTTACGGTGACGGGCGTATAATGTCATGTTACAGAAAGGTTGCCCTGAACAGGAAGGAAGGATCGGAAGAAATAAAGATAAGCGACCGTTTTCAAACGAAGGATGGCGTGAAAGCCGTGCTTACGTTCATGACCTATGAAAGGCCGGAAATGACAGAACTTTGTTCCGGGAAGGGCAGGGAGCATTCCGTCATGATAAATATCGGGGAATCAGGGAAGCTCTGTGCAGATAATATCAAAGAGGTTAAGATAGAGACCTGCCCCATAACGGACGAGAGGCTCAAAACAGCATGGAAGCATGACTGTTACCGGGTCCTTTTGTATGCTGAAGGTGACCGGACAGAAACAGTTTTAAGCTGAAGGGCCCGGGTTGATATTATTACTGTCAGGCGTTATACTTTTTACGTGTTTATTATGAACCGGTCAGGATGAAAGCATCTGATCCGTTTTTCATATTTTTTTGTACGTTTTTATGGAGCCCCCGACCCTGAAGAGGGTATGTCAGATATTTCAGGGGCAAAAACCCCTTTCAATAGAGGAGGTAGATAATCCGGCAGGGATCCGGGAGAAAGGAGAAGATCCGGTCATCGGCTGATAATTGGATCATACAGGGATATAATGAGTATTAAAAAGGTAAAGTTATTATTACTTATAGCAATGGTTATGGTGTCTTTAGCCGGTTTTGCGAAGAAGAACGGGACGGACAACTCTTCAAAAAAGGGTGAGAAATCAAAGAAAGAAGAGACGGTTAAAGAGGAAGAAAGCCTCATAAAGGAGGATCCCTTCTATGGCGTATGGGTCAAAGCCTATAAGGACAGGGAGGATGCCGATGCCATAGTTGAAAAGCTGTCCGATAAGGGATATGATGCCGCAACCGTATATGCGCCGGACTGGGACAAGCTTTCAAAGGAGCCGTACTACTGTGTGACTGCCGGAAAATGCGAGACTAAGGAGGAAGCGGACAAGCTTCTTAAGGAGGTCAAGGCTGACGGATATAAGGATGCATATGTAAAATATTCCGGAGAGAGGATCGGGGACCGGATCTATTATTACTGCTACTCTGAAGAGGACATTGATTTTTCGAGATCAGAGGTTGTGCTTAATGATGTTCCCGTAGAGAGCCTTGCCGGCGAGGATCTTGGCGAAATGACACTTATCGTTGACAGGGATACGGAATTCGATGAAACCTGTGACATGGACAGTTTCGGAAATTACAAAAAGAACCAGTCCGTACTGAAGTGGTTTAATCAGAATAATAAACTTATGAATTCGGATCCGGATAAATATATGTCGGAAGGGCCTGCCTTACAGGGCGTGTTCGAGGTAAGCATTACCGGAGACCATATCGACAGGTTTTACGGATGCTACTGGTGGGATTGACAGCCATCGGATATAAATGTGATGGATGCGAAAGAATGGCTCTCTTTTGCAGAATCGGACCTTGGAGTAGCGGAGCATTTGTTTAAGACGTTTTATCCAAAGCCTTTGGAGATAATATGCAGAGATTAACAAAGGGCATTCGGAATAGATTTTCCGAATGCCTTTTCTGATCAGGAAACAGAAAACAGGAAGCTCTGATATTATTATAATATTCGCTGTTTATCATCAATATTATCCGGACCATATTCGCAGACCTGTATTACAAAGCCGGAAAAGGTACTATATATTTTTCTCAATGACTGTGATATGTTTGATGCAGAACCAATAATCAACGTATCGGAGGTGCTGTCATGAAGAAAAATATACGAATGGTACTGCTTGGTGAATCAGTACTTTTTCTGGCGATATTCTTATTTATCATCCTTTTATCCGGCTGGGGACTTTCATCGGTTGTCTGGTTTCTCGATCTGCCATCTCTGCTTTGTATTTTACTGATCATGATACCGGGAATGATCATTATGGGCGAATGGAAAGATTTTATTAAATCATTTTCCGTGGGAAT
The DNA here is from genome assembly GCA_024684065.1 of Lachnospiraceae bacterium. The sequence goes on along the minus strand of JAIKXO010000117.1, from coordinate 49,592 downwards.
AACAGATTACAGTCTTCTGGAGCTTAAGAATATAATCGGTGCGGTTGGGGCGGTGCAGAAGCTGACAGTATACGGAGCACTGTTTGCGGTCATAATATCGGGAATCCTGCTGTTGGGAAGACTGGATACGCCTTCTATGATCGGTCCGAACCTGGCGGTATGTTTTCTCTCAGGTTTTTATGCAGTTGTTATTGAATTTTTCCTTATGCCTCTTAAACTGAACGCAGAAAGAAAAATGAACGAGGAAATGGATCTGGGGGATGAATGATTCTGAGATTACTAAGAAAAAGTACCTTGAGACCGCCCGTAAACTCGGACTTACAAAACGGGAGCTTGAACTGGGCTACCTGAAGGTGTCCGGATTTTCCAACAGAAGAATTGCGTATATGTTTGGGATCAGTGAACAAACGGTCAAGAACCATTTCAGCCATATTTATCAGAAGGCATGGGTTCCGGGCAGAAAGGAATTCAGGGATCTGTTTTTATAAGAAACGTTGATTGATGCATTTCTTTAGCTATGATGCTTTATGCCGCGGCATCCATAAGTGTTTGGGATGTAACGGGCACCTGATGGTTCATTGCAGACCGGAGCCTGAGCCGTCCGATTTAAAGGAGCGGTTAACCCAGTGTAAGTCGGTTGAAAGTAAACAAGAGCAGCATGCACTTATAATTGGGGAAAGTTGTATAGAATATGCAACTTTCCCCAATTATATGACCGGAACTTGATTATATATGGGGAAAGTATTATAATTGAATTAAATATTTTATGGTGGGAAGTTTTATGAAGATCATAAGTAGAAAAGAAGAAAAAAAAGAGCTTGAATATAGTGAAAGGTCAAAGAAGTCAGAACTCATCTGCGTCTATGGCAGACGAAGAGTCGGCAAGACATTTTTGGTAGAGCAGACCTTCAGGGAGTTTGCTTTCAGAGCTGTGGGATTGGAAAAAGGCACGGCAAAGCAGCAGCTTAAATCATTTGGGCAAAGGCTGACCGAGTACGGAGATGATATAAAGAGTACGCCTAAAGACTGGTTCGAGGCATTTTCGAGGCTGGATAAAATATTATCAAGGGATTCGGTACGTCGTTCTCCAAATGGAAAAAAGATAGTATTCTTAGATGAGTTTCCATGGTTTGCGACGAAAAGATCTGATTTTCTGGTCGCATTTGAAGAATTTTGGAATCGCAGAGGAACTCTGGACGGAGATATTGTTTTTATAATTTGCGGTTCGGCAACTTCATGGATCATAAAGAATGTAATAAAAAATACCGGGAATATGTTTCAGCGGGTTACAAGGAAGATCTGTATAGAGCCATTTACTCTTGCAGAAACAGAAGCTTTTTTCAAAGACAGAGAATTTGGCTGGTCAAGAGAACAGATAGCCGAATGCCAGATGATATTTGGAGGGCTTCCGTTTTTCTTTGATCTGATGAACACATCTCATAGCCTTACTCAGAATATAAACAGGTTGCTGTTTAATAAAGATGCACTTTATAGAGATGAGACGAAAAGACTGCTCGAAGCAACGCTTAGCGAATCACCTGTATATGGACAGATTCTGTCAAAGCTTGCATTTGCAAAGTACGGGATAAAAAAATCAAAATTGCAGGAGGAAACAGGAGCCTCTAACGGAACATATTCAAGAGCGATACAGGATCTTGCAGATTGCGGATATATAATAGAGTACAAAAAAAATTATGAAGAATACAATCCTTTATATGTTCAGCTAATGGATCCGTTTTTGCAGTTTCATTATCATTATTTGTCAAAGGAAAAACAGATTGACAGCTATGAGGATATGATAAGCGATGCGGGAAGATATGATAACTGGAGAGGACAGGCATTCGAGATATTATGTTTTAACAACATAAACAGCATAAAGTCGGCACTCGGGATCAGTGGTGTAAAGACAGAGTATTATCCCTGGTATAATTCTGAGGATGATAAGAATGAGCGGGCTCAAATCGATATGGTGATTGAAAGAGCCGACAGGATCACAAATCTGTGTGAGATTAAATATACAAACAAACCATTTGAGATAGATGCAGCGTATGAACAGCAACTTATAAGGAAAAGGGATGTTTTTAAGAAGAAAACGGGGACATCACAAGCATTAAAAATTATAATGATTTCAGCCAGGGGACTGTCCAAAACGGCTTATACTTCCTATATTACTGATACAATAACACTTGATGACCTTTTTGAGGATTAGAAACGCTGAATAAAGCGTTTCCTTAGCTAAGATGCTTTAAGCCGTGGCATCCTTAATTGTTCAGGATGTAACGGGCACCTGATGATTCATTGCAGACCGGAGCCTGAGCCGGCCGATTTAAAGGAGCAGTCGATACATGGACATCAAACATTTTTTCATACAAAAGGGTCAGGGAGAGCCTGTTATCCTGCTACATGGGAATGGAGAAAGCTGTGAATATTTTCAGGGACAGATCGACGATTTCTCAAGGTTTTATCATGTGTATGCGATAGATACCAGAGGACACGGAAAGACGCCCAGAGGGAATATGCCTTTTACAATAAAGCAATTTGCGGATGATCTGCTGGGATTTATGGATGAACAGCAGATTAAAAAAGCTCATCTGCTTGGCTTTTCGGATGGCGGGAACATTGCCATGGCGTTTGCCCTCAGATACCCGGACCGTATAAACCGGCTGATACTTAACGGGGCGAATCTGAGCCCGGATGGCGTAAAGCGGACAATTCAGATTCCCATTGAGATAGGATATAAAATCGCAAAGAGATTTGCCGGTAAAAGCGACCAAGCCAGACATAATGCGGAGATGCTTGGACTGATGGTAAACGAGCCGGATGTGAAACCCGGTGAACTTGCCTCAATCCGGGCGAAGACACTTGTTATTGCGGGAACCAATGACATGATCCGGAAAGAACATACTAAACTGATCGCGGACAGTATTGCCGGTGCTGAACTCGTATTCATTAAAGGAGATCATTTTATAGCAAATAAACATCCCGGAGAGTTTAACAGAGTGGTTCTGGATTTTTTGCAAAGCTAAATGGCCGTCCGGAACGGATGCCAGAAGATAAAGCAGAAGTAAAAAAAACGAGAACCCTGAAAACAGGTTCCCATTTTTTACTTCCGCTTTGATCAGCATTTCCATATTATTCACCGCCTGCGGTATTTCTTTGCGAATAATAACCCTGCGGCCAGGGCCAGCGCGGATAAGGTGATCTCGATCCAGGTTGTGCTGCTGTATTCGCTTAATGCCTTCCCCGGGAATGTGAAAGCTGTCTCTTCCTGTGTTACCTGACCGGGTCTGCCGGGCATTCCCGAAGGCATGTTACCGAAATCGGGAGGTGCCGTGCCCTCAAAATCCGAAGGCATGTTATCGAAATCGGGAGGCGTCATGCCATCAGACCCGGGCGGCATTTCATCCATGTCAGCAGGGTCAGGGGGTGCCATATTCCCGGTTTCTGATGTTGAACCTGAACCGTCTGTATCCGATATATCAGTCTCGCTTTGTACGGAGTCACCGGACAGGCTTCCACTGTTCTGTTTACGGTGTCCCCGGCTTCTTTCGGAATTCGCCCCGGAAGTTTCGGAATCCTCCGATGAACCGCCGGGATCGCGCATGCCCGAGCGCCCCTGACTGAAAGAATCGTGGTCCTTCATATCGTTAAAATTCATAGGTCCCCCAAAGCCTGAGCCCTGCGCATCCCCGAAGGAAGAGGAGATTTCCTGAAGGGTGATATCATCCGCCTGATCGTCCAGGGTAACCAGATAGGTATCTCCTGTCTTCATTTCAGGGCAGCTTAGTATCGCGCAGGAAAAATCACAGGGAATTTCGGCGTTTAACAGGGTCTGTCCATCCTCTGTTTCTAAGGATATCGTCGAGCCGGCTTCGACTCCGCCGCTTATCGTATACATTATTGAAGCCTGGGTGGATATTGAGTCAAAACTCTCCGCCATGGAACTGCTTCCGCAGGCTATGACTGTGCCACCGTCTATAACGCATACTCCTCCGCTTTCGCTCCCGTAATCTATCGCGTTGCTTGGTCCGCTGCTCTTTAAGCTTATGAATATATTTCCGCCGTAAATGTAAATATCGCCGTTGCTGTCGAGTCCGTCGGAATCCATGGCAGCCTCGTTTATTATCCTGATATTCCCGTCATATATCCTGATATACGGAAGCTCCTCCGATTCCTCATCCTGTGAGGGAGCTGATGAGTCTGTCTGCGAGGAAGCCGACGAAGAATCCTGCTGTGCAAAAGCCGATGCTGTGCCGTCCTGTTCTCCGCTGTCGTTTACAGGCGTTATCGTGTCGTTGCCTGTCTTATTTGCCAAAGGGTCAGCATTGTTGCCGGACAAATCGCTATTATCTGAATCCGCATCTGCAGAGGTCCCTCTGAAGCCTCCCGGTCCTCCTCCCATACCGCCGGGAGCGCCGAAGCCAAAACCGGACGCTTCGTCTCCCGAAGCGTTGAAGCCGTCATCCGAGGGATATATCTCGATATTTCCGCTGTATACATTTATATATTTCGCTTCAAGGCCTTCATAACATTTGTTTATCAGGATATCGGAATTTTCGATGTTGATGGTGCCCTCTGTCGATACCGCGTCATCTCCCGCATCGATCGTAAGGGCGGCGTTTACAATGGCCACGTCCTCATTAACGTGGATCGCATCCTGTACGGAGTTTATTTCCACTGTTGCTCCTGCAAGGACGAAATCGTCATTTGCCTTTATCCCGTGCCTGTATTCCGCGTTTACGTTTAGAGTTCCGCTTCCGTTGATCGTAAGGTCGTCATGGGAGAAAATGACGGCTTCCGCCCCGTCCTCTATCGCGGTTTCCGAGTATGATACTCCTCCGGATACGGTATTAACGCTTCCCTCCGCAAGGGTTATGAATACCTTGTCAGCTTCCTCTACCCTTATACAGGCATCATCTTCGCAATACAGGTTCACGCTGTCAAGCATGATCCAGATCTTGGAGCTTGCGAATGAATCGACTATGATCCGGCCGTTATCAAGCGTGCCTGATATGACGTAATATCCGCCGTTTGATATAACGATATCGGAACCGTTAACATATGCCCCATTGCCGTCAACGAGGATCGAATCTCCGTTTAAGGTTATCAGGGTTGCATCCGACGTATCCCATGCTCCGTTCAGGTCGTTTGCGGTCACATATTCAGGTCCGTCGTAGCTTTCGGCATCCATATCGACTACGGGCTCGATCCCGAACACCGTTCCCGCCATAAACAATATTGTAAGGATGACAGCTATAAGGATGACGGCGATACAGACCTTATCTATATTTTTATTTGCAGTCATCGAAGTTTACCCCATGTATTCCCCGTTATAGCTTACCAGAACGGCACTGTTTACGCCTTCCATATCCGCTATGTCGTTAACAAAATCGGTGTTATCGTCCTTTATCCTTACTTCAAGGTTAAGCTCGATATTTCCCTTCTGTACGGTCTTGGACTTTACGACGCTTCTTTTTGATTTATTATCAAGGTAAGAAGTCACTGCCTTTTCAATATCCTTATCCCGGCAGCTTACCACAAGGATGTAGGGGTTTGTATTTTCTTTTCTGTTTACAAAAACAAGTAGGACGATTCCTATTATGATACTGCCGAACACGGCAAGAGGTATCATTCCCGCTGCGAGGACAATGCCTGCGGCTATGGACCAGAACAGGAAGGCAATATCAAGCGGCTCCTTTATTGCAGTACGGAAACGGACAATGGAAAGAGCACCGACCATACCAAGCGAGAGTACTACGTTCGAGGTTACCGCAAGGATAACTAACGTTGTTATCATCGTAAGGGCTATGAGCGTTGTTCCGAAGCCTGCCGAATACATCACGCCGGAATAGGTCTTTTTATAGATAAAGAAAATAAACAGTCCGAGGCAGAATGCCAGTGCCATGGCAAGCACCATGTCCAGGATGCTTATGCTGGTTACGTTTTCAATAAAGCTTGATTTAAAAATATCGTTGAAACTCATGATGATCTTTCCTCCTTATTTAAAAAGGGGTTATTGCCCCTGAAATATCTGACATACCCTCTTCAGAGTCGAGGGTTCCTTTTAAAAGGGGTTATTGCCCCTGAAATATCTGACCTGCAATTTTGCAGACAGAAGGCTTCTCTTATATAAAGGCAGCTGCCCCGAAGCGGATACGGCTTTTTAAGGAATGCCTCCATAAACGGCGTGCTACATATACAGCCTGCAGGCCGCGTATTTTGAGAATCCGCCCGTACGCCTGTCCTTCAGCTGGATGATGTCCCTTATGATATCCGGAAGGTATTCATCCCATTTAACCTCCAGTATTATCACGGGGTCGCCGGCAGGTACCGTCACACAGTCCCTATTCAGGAAATCCGTGCATCTTAAGCCTGTCCTGATATCGTAATCGATGGTGATGCGTACGTTTCCCGGCTCATATATGTAGGGATCCCTCGTATAATCAACTATTGTTCTGGGCTTAAGTCCCTGTGAGCGCATCTTGGTGTAAAGCTCACGTACAAGCGGCTTATCGCTGTAAACCATCCAGTCAAGTTCACCGTTTACGATGCGGTCCGCTTCTTCCGCAGTGATGCGGGCGCTCTGCTTGTTGCAGAGGTTCACTATCTTGCTTTTCTTCTCAAGATGTATGAAGCCGGTATCCCTGTTATAGTAACGTATCCTGAATTTTTCCCTTTTGCTTGTACCCTCGGTCTTCTCCGTAAGAGCCTTATCATATATATTATCAAAATACAGGCTTCGGATATGATACACTCCGCCGCTTGCGTGAGGGTCTGTCTGCGCAACGGCCCTCAGGCGCTGTCTGAGCATAAGCCGGTCCATTGGGTTTATTATATGTTTCATCTCATGCCTGAATCTGAGTTCGCCGCCGTTTCCGTTCATGAGATATCACTCCTTTCTGCTCCTTGTGACCTTAATCTATATAACTGCGTTTATGCCTAAGCGCATTATCTGCCTTGCAGATCGGCATACCTGATGCTTTTGCGCATAAAAATCACAGCCGTCATCGTGTTCCGGTTTGTAATACAAATGGAAAAGAAAAAAAACAGGGGTATATAGAAAAATTTTTCAGAGAATTTTGGAATAGTCCTCTGATGCAGGACAACACAGAAAACCTGTGTTACAAATCAAAGACGGGAACAAAAAAGGCTACAGCTTACTGTTTACGTAATCGCGGGGACTCATACCGGTAACACGTTTAAATACCTTGGAGAAATAGTAGGCGGATTCAAAGCCCAGTGCGTCCGCTACCTCGTACATCCGCATGTCTCCGCTAAGCAGAAGACTTTTGGCTTTTTCAATCTTTCTTGTGTATACAAACTCTGAAAATCCGATCTCGGAATTCTTTTTAAAGATCGAGGAAAGATATGCGGGAGAAAGCCCGAACACCTCTGCAACTTCGTTTAATTTAAGCTTTCCGTCCAGATTCTGTTCGATGTATTCCTGAATTGAGGATATGAGCCTGTCTTTTCCGGAGCGCCTGTTGGAGCCGACGATATGGGAGAAGAGCCGGATCGGTCCGGATTTATCCGCCTGCTTTATAGCTGCCATGCTTTCTTCGAAGGAATCGGGAATTTCAAGAGGATCCGTGACAGCTGAGCCGATCCCGAAGAACAGAGCGGCATTAAAGTAGTTATCGATCATTTCCAGGGCGTTTTCCAGAGCGTCATTGATCTGCTCCATGGCATCCGCCACGGAGAGCCTGTCCGAGAAATAAAAAATAAAGGCGAAATGACGGGGATCTACGGAAACAGGGTAGCAGGGCGCATGCTTCGATACGATCTCCTTAGTCATGGTAAAGCAGGAGCTGTAATATGAAAGACCCTTTGAAGTATCGTCTCCCTTATGCTCTTCTATCTCCCCGTAAACCAGGATATAGCGGTTATAGGAAAAATCAAGGTGATTTTCCGAAGCTTCCTTCAAAAGATCTGTAATGTTCGGGAACTGACGGTTCAGAAGCTTTAAGATGCATCTTTGACGAAAACCTTCCTGAAAGCTCAGCTCTGTGTGCTCTTTTGGATGTTCCTTTCTGGCGGCAAGGACCCGCTTTGATGCTCTTTGAAGCGCTTTCAGGAGTGATTCCGGGGTAAGCTCTATTTTCACCAGATAGTCGCAGGCTTCGTTTTCAAGGGCTTTTCTTGCCATATCGAAGTCTTCGAAAGCCGTAAGCATGATAAATACCGGAAGCTCCCCGAAGCGCTCCCTTACGGTTTCTATAAGCTCCAACCCTGTCATCAGGGGCATTTTGATATCGGAAATAACGATATCCGGTCTCAGCTCTTCTATCTGCTTAAGGGCTTCCTTTCCGTTGTTCACGCCTGAGACTATCTCAAAATCCGGAAAATCCCTTGTAAACATTGTTTTTAAGCCGATCTGAACGAGTGGTTCGTCATCGGCGATCAGCACACTGTAATGCTGGTTATCGTTTTCTTGCATCTGTGTCTCCCATACAGGAACGAAACGGTTTTCTTTACATCGGCAGCGTAAAGTGTATGGTCGTGTACTCGCCTTCTTTGCTTTCCGCGCTCAGGCCGTATTCCGGGCCGAAGCTGAAGCGGATGCGCTCCTGTACGTTCTTTATGCCTATATCCTTAAAGAAGTCGTTATCGGTATTGTCCGTACCGTCCATCAGGCGTTTAAGGGATTCTTCATCCATACCGACGCCGTTATCCGTAACATCGATATACAGCCTGCTTTCATCGGAATATATTTTTATAACGATCTTTCCGGCGCTTCCCTTCGGTTCGATCCCGTGAAAGATCGCGTTTTCCACCACGGGCTGGAGAGAAAAGCGGTTAATGAGACATGAAAGCAGTCTTTTATCCTGAATATCATAAGTAAGCTCGATGGTGCCGCCGTAACGATATTTCATGATGGTGAAATAATCATCAAGCAGGGTTATCTCATCCTTTAAGTGTATCAGACCCTCCTCTTCCTTGGCGATATTCTTAAGGAGCCTTGATAAGGCAGTGGACATATCCGCAATGCCGTCAGCTCCCTGGATAGTGGCCATCCACTTGATGGTATTCAGGGTGTTGTACATGAAATGGGGATTTATCTGTTCCTGAAGTATACGGTATTCCAGCGCCTGTTTTTCACGTTCGTGAGAGAGCTTTTCCTGGATAAGCGCTTCAACAGGCACCTCTATCATCTTTCTGAGCCTGACGGAAATGAGAACGCCGGAAATGATGATTAGGAAAAGCACGACAAGGATACTTGCGCTGTATATCCTGGTTCTTAAAAACAGTTCATTTTTTGAAGGCAGCAGAGACAGGGAAATATTTTTGTCGGGAAGCTTGTAGGTCACGACCCCGTCTGGGAGGGAAGCTTCCGTGAACGTGCCGTTTTCATACTGCCATACGGAATCATTGAAGCTCATATACAATGCGGAATCCTTTGAAAGCTCCAGATTTTTAAGGTTTTCGGTCAAAGTGGAAAAGGAAGCCTCTACATAGATAAAGCCCACAACTTCAGAGGTATCGTAGCTTTTAACCGGCCTCACAAGAGGCAGGACGAGACCGCCGTTCCGCTCCGCGGGGCTTTCGACGGGACCTATATATTCATAGCCCCCGGCATTTAGCAGGATGTCAAAAAACGGCGCATTCAGTATATTTTCAGTCAGGTTTGCGACCATATTGCTCTGTGCCCTTACAATATGAAGAAAGCTTGCGCCGTCAGGCGTGGAGATAACAAAGCGGTTGATAAGGTCATGAGCGGGATTTGTGCGGTATTCATCGCTTAAATGGTTCCAGGTGTCGAGCGAGTGCTTGTTGTAATCCTTATCGCCTGCGCCCGACTCCTGCTTTAAGGAAAGCACAAGATAGTCCTCTACGCTTGAATCCAGCTCTAGAAGGCCTGTAAATGTCTGTACGCTGTTAAGGGCGGCATTCAATTCGTTGCCTAAAAGCTGCAGGTTTATATAAGCGGACTGCTGCTGGCTTTCCTGAAGATATTTCCGGGAAATAAAGAAACTCAGCAGGGCGATGGTTATGGCCACAGTTGCCGAGAAGCATATTATGATTACCACGATTTTTACCCGGAGGGTCTTAAGAAGGTCTTCCATAGTGATGATCTGCGCCCCTGTCTAAAAAAATTACAAACAAATCCAAAAAAAAGACAATTATACTAAAATTCAGAATATATCTTCAAAAATAATTCCATTTTGAAATTGCCTTAAAAATTATACTCTAATTACAGTGAAAATACAATCCGGCGGCAGTGAGACCATGGTGCCCCGCTGCGGGGATTGCGAGACAACCATATAACAGGAGGTAGGATATGAAAAAGAAATTACTGAGTTCGATCATTGCGGTGTCAATGCTCGCAGCGACTCTTGCAGGCTGCGCGGCTCCTGCGGGAACTGCTCCTGCGGCTGAGGCTCCGGCAGCAGGCGCTGAGACCGAAACTGCAGAGGCTCCTTCGGATGAGGCATCCGGTGACGAGGCAGTTACTTTGAAATGGGCTTTATGGGATAAGGATACAACGGTTTATTATCAGCCCTTTATCGATGCCTATACGGCAGAGCATCCCAATGTAACGATCGAGATGGTGGATCTCGGATCTACTGATTATTCAACGGTTCTCGGAACACAGCTTTCAGGCTCGGGTTCAGACTTTGATGTTGTAACGGTCAAGGATGTTCCGGGTTATGTGACTCTGGTTAACAAGGGCGTTATCGAGCCCCTCGATGATCTTATCGCACAGGACGGCATCGACCTTTCCAAGTTCTCGGGCGTAACGGATCAGGTTACGATCGACGGTAAGCTTTATGAGCTTCCTTTCCGTTCGGATATCTGGGTTATCTTCTACAACAAGGCAGTATTTGACAATGCCGGCGTAGATTATCCCACAAATGACATGACCTGGGAAGAGTATGACGATCTTGCAAGAAAGATCACGGATACGACCGCAGGTTCAAGGGTTTACGGCGCACATTATCATACCTGGAGATCCACGATACAGTTAGACGGTATCCTTGACGGCGAGCATACGATCTTAGACGGCACCTATGATTTCACAAAGCCTTATTATGAGATGGTACTTGCACAGCAGAAGGACGGCGTCTGCATGGACTACGCTACACTTAAGACTCAGGGACTTCATTACTCGGCAGCTTTCGCACAGGGCAATGTAGGTATGCTGAACATGGGTTCATGGTTCATAGCTACACTGATCAACGGCATCCAGTCCGGAGAATATGATGTATCCGACTGGGGCATGGTTAAGTATCCTCACGCTGAGGGAGTTGAGCCCGGTTCAACGCTTTCAACCATCACGGCTCTTGCTATCCCTACATCTTCCGCACATAAAGATGTAGCATGGGATTTCATCAAGTTTGTCTGCACCGAGAAGGGTGCTGAGGTTCTTGCCGGCACAGGAAACATCCCGGCTATGACAAATGATTCGATCGTAGACATCCTTTCACAGATGGAAGGCTTCCCGGAGGATTCCAAAGAGGCTCTGATCACCTCCCATACATATCTGGAGATGCCTGCAAGCGAGATCTCTTCAGAGGTTGAGACGGTTCTTAACGAGCAGCATGATAATATCATGAACGAAGTGGTTTCTGTAGATGAAGGTATCGCCGCAATGAATGAGGGCGTACAGGCAATCTTAGGACAGTAAGTTGATAACCTGAGGGTGTCCGCTTTCGCCGGGCACCCTCTTTTTCATGATAACCCTTTTTTGCGGGTTCGGGCTTTAGACCCTGATATCATAAAGATGTGAAGCTCAAAAGTGATATCAAGTGTGGTTCCGTGCTTCGCACTTCCACCACGCTCCCCAATATTCGCAATCCGTGGGGCCCCTTCCCTACTTCTTGCTCATATTGCGGCGGGTCATAAAGCTTTTAACCCACCGGTAAGCAAGCTTACCGTGGGTTCAGGCTTTAGACCCTGATATCATAAATAATACAGAATAAACAGGAATCCGACTATGAATACAATCAGTTTAAAGAAGAGAAGAAGACGGCAGACGCTTGTGGCCTATTCCTTTATCGCGCCAAACTTTCTCGGTTTTGCCATTTTCACTCTCGGTCCGATAATTTTAGCCTTTATCATGGCATTTACGGAATGGGACGGCAACAATCCCATGCAGTTTGTGGGCCTTCAGAATTTCATTTCTATTTTCGGGGATGACAGATTTACCTCGGCTCTTAAGAATACGATCGTATACAGTATTTTTACTGTTCCGTTTACCATGGTCTGCGCTTTGGGGCTTGCGATCCTTTTAAATCAGAAAATAAAGGGGCGGACGTTTTTCCGTACGGTCACGTTCTTCCCATATGTGGCTTCTCTTGTTGCGGTGGCGGCTGTCTGGAACATGCTTTTCACCCCGAGCGAAGAGGGGCTTATAAATCAGCTTCTTATCAATGTTTTCCATGTAGAACCGTTAAAATGGGCCGCTTCGCCCAATACGGTCATCTTAACGATAGTACTCTTTTCAATATGGAAGAACATGGGTTATTACATGGTGATCTACCTGGCAGGTTTACAGGGGATCAGCGAAGATCTTTATGAGGCGGCCGCTCTTGACGGCGCCAACTCCAGGCAGCAGTTCTGGTATGTAACCCTGCCTCAGCTCAAGCCTACAACCTTCTTCGTCGTCATCATGCTGACGATAAGCTGTTTCAAGATCTACGATATTGTATACATGTTAGCCGGAGGAAGCAACGGAGTTGTAAATAAGAGCGCTATCGTTATTGTATATTATATTTATGAAGAAGCCTTCCGTAACTGGAAGCTGGGGCGCGCTTCCGCATCGGCGCTGGTGCTCTTCCTCATTGTCCTTGTGATAACGCTTATACAGTTCAGGGGTGAGAAGAATTACGCGAACGATTAAACCGCACAGCAAATATGTAAATGTTAATTTTTGGAGATGATCACATGCAAAATAAATCGACAAATAAACTGATCAGGACGGTCATTATATATGTACTCCTTGTGCTTCTGGCGGTAATTATGCTGGTCCCTTTTATCTGGATGGTGACCGCATCGCTTAAGTTTAACAAGGATATTTTCGTGATCCCGTATCAGTGGTGGAATCCGGAGCCCAAGTGGAGCAATTACGTAGATATCTGGACAAAGATCCCTCTTGCGAAATATGCGTTGAATACCGTGAAACTGACGGTGATCGTTACTATTCTGCAGATCATTACGTCAAGCTTTGCGGCCTATGCGTTCGCAAAGCTCAGGTTTAAAGGGAGGGATGTCCTGTTTCTTGCCTATATCGCCACCATAGCGGTGCCGTGGCAGGTCTATATGGTGCCCCAGTTTCTGTTCATGCGGAATCTCGGCCTTGCGGACACGCACCTTGCGATCATCATACTGCAGGCGTTCTCGGCCTTCGGAGTGTTCTTAATGAGGCAGTTTTATGAGGGGATACCGGATTCGCTCTGTGAGGCTGCGAGGATCGATGGCATGAGCGAATATAAGATCTACGCAAAGATCATGCTTCCGCTTTCAAAGCCCGCTCTTTCAACACTTACGATCTTTACCTTTGTAAATACCTGGAATGATTTCTTAGGGCCTTTGATCTATCTGACGACGGATTCGAAGAAGACCCTCCAGATAGGTATTAAAATGTTTATTTCGCAGTATTCCGCAGAATACGGGCTTATAATGGCTGCGTCGGTAATCTCCCTGATACCGGTGCTGATAGTGTTCATGGCCCTTCAGAAATATTTCGTAGCCGGTATAACGACCGGTGCCGTTAAAGGCTGAGCCTGCGGCTTTTGACCCTCGTATCCCTTAAGATGATGTAAGGATCAAAAGTGATCTCAGGCGTGGTTGCGTGCTTCGCACTTCCACCACGCTCCCCAATATTCGCAATCCGTGGGGCCCCTTCCCTACTTCTTGCTCATATTGCGGCGGGTCATAAATCCTTTCACCCACTGGCAAGCAAGCTTGCCGTGGGTTCAGGCTTTTGACCCTGATATCATAAAATCAGAATGCCGGAAACAGGAGAAAATATGAAAAAGTGGATAAATAAAGGAAATATACAGGGCTATCCGGCCCTGACAGAAGAAGAGGGCAGGAAGGCTCTCTCCTTTTGCATTGAAGGAACTCTTGAAAATACAGACTGTTTTAAAAACAGTTTCCCATATGCGGCAAGCACCGGAAATATCTATCCCGTGGTAGCGAATACAGGCTGGACGACAGGCTTTTATACGGGACAGGTCTGGCTTTCCTGTGAAAATGCGGAAACAGAAGAAGAACGTGACCGGCTTCTTGGCTTTGGACTGGGGCAGGTGGAGAGCTTTTATGAGCGGATAAAGTCGAAAACGGACGTGGATCATCATGATATGGGCTTTCTCTACAGCCCTTCCTGCGTTGCGGCCTATAAGCTCACGGGCTCCGAAAGAGCAAAGGAAGCGGCGATCCTTGCGGCGGACCAGCTGATCACGCGTTTCCAGCCTGTGGGGGAATTCATCCAGGCCTGGGGTGAGATGGGCGCAGGGGATAATTACCGGTTCATCATCGACTGTCTCTTAAACCTTCCGCTTTTATACTGGGCAAGCGCGGAGACTGGGGACGGCAGATACAGTGAGATTGCCGATAAGCATATCCATACGGCCATGCGCTACGTGATAAGGGAGGATTTTTCTACCTGGCATACGGTTTTCATGGATCCTTTGACGGGTGCCTTTGACCACGGGGCGACCTGCCAGGGCTATAAGGACGGGTCGGCGTGGGCCAGAGGGCAGGCCTGGGGGATATACGGAACGGCTCTTGCCTACAGCCGTACCGGATCAGAGTCCTATTATGACGGCTTCAGGAGAGTAACGGATTATTTCCTTGAGCATCTGCCTGACGATCTCTGTCCGTTCTGGGACCTGACCTTCGGAAACGGAGATGAAAAAGAAGAGCCGAGGGATTCTTCTTCCGCAGCTATCGCTGCCTGCGGTATGCTTCATATGGCAGGATATCTGCGGGAGAAAGGCTTAAACGATCAGAAAGGGCAGACCGGAGAAGGGGAATCCCTAAGCGGCAACGAGGCGGCATACTATGAGGATATTGCGAAAAAGATGCTAAAGACCTTAACGGATGATTATCTTGTGAAAACACACAGGCCGGGAGGCGGCCTTCTGCTACACGGCACCTATTCAAAAAAAAGCCCGTATAATACCTGCACTCCGGAAGGCGTGGATGAATGCGTGATATGGGGAGATTATTTTTATATGGAAGCCCTGCAGAGGCTCATACATCCCGACTGGAGATCGTACTGGCAGACAGAACGCTGAAATAATGCCCCTTTCCAATACTTTTCATATATGGTAATAAGACTAAGGAAAAACCGGTCAGGCCGGTTTTTCCTTAATTTACAGTAAACGCAATATAAAATTGCGTTTATTATATTTTATGATATCAGGCTCAAAAGCCTGAACCCACGGCAAGCTTGCTTGCCAGTGGGTGAAAGGTTTTATGACCCGCCACAATATGAGCAAGAAGTGGGGAGGGGGCCCCACGGATTGCGAATACTGGGGAGCGTGGTGGAAGTGCAAAGCACGGAACCACGCTTGATATCACTTTTGACCCTCACATCATTTTTTCAGACGATTCAGCGAATTCCTTTCATTTGAAAACCCGGCAGGGCACATACTCGTTGCAATTCAGCGCTTGACCAGCGCTGAATTGTAACACACATCGTCCATCCTTAATCGTCTTCGGCGATGGATGATGTGCTGTTGGCTATATTTACATTATCTGCCCGAGCCACGCAGTAAACGCGTGGCTCGGGACTGAACAATAACACATACTCTACTCTCCGTAGGTAGCATGATCGGCCGGGCCGTATTACAATCTGTGCATACGAAGCGCAGACATACCGGTTAACGAAATCTGCTGACGGGACTTCGTTAACCGGCATAACGTGATGCACACGGATCCGGTAAGGAAGTATGCCGCCTTTGGCGGACCGGAACCGGCGTTTCAAAGGTCCGGCCGGATCTGCTTTAAATAATATTGTTATCTATCAGGAGGAAGGAAAAAATGAATCAATATGTTACAGGCGCGGTTATTAAGGAACTGCGGGAAAAAAACGGGATGACGCAGCTGCAGCTTTCGGAAAAGCTTGGAGTAAGCGACAAGACCGTTTCAAAATGGGAGACGGCTAAGGGGTATCCGGACATTACGCTGTTAGAGCCCATAGCGGAAGCCTTTAAGATCTCGGTAACCGAGCTGATATCCGGAAATACCGTTTCTAATAAGAATGTGTCCGCCAATATGCTGCGGTCAAAATTCTATGTCTGCCCGGTATGCGGTAATGTGATCCACGGCATGGGAGAATCCGTGATCCATTGCCATGGTATCCTGCTCATGCCGTTAGAGGCAGAGCAAACGGATGAGAGACACATGATCTTTATAGAGCGTGTGGAAGACGAGTACTATGTGAGGATCGATCACAGCATGACGAAGGAGCATTATATCTCTTTCGCGGCGGCGGTTTCTTCCAATGACATGCAGATGGTAAAGCTTTATCCGGAAGGAAATGCCGAAGCAAGGTTTAAGCTAAGGGGAGTAAAAAAGATATTTTTCTACTGTAACAGGGACGGGCTGTTTTACATTGATGTCGTAAAAGGAATCGATGATAAGGAAAGCGGGTATGACGATTCGCAGGAACGTAAAGAGCTCGAAAAGGTGGCGGATAAGCTGTTTGGCTATTGATAAAAATCACAGAGACCCGTCCGGTTTTCTCCCGGTTTGCAGCCTGGGGCCCGGTCCCTGGATATGTATCGGGAAATGTGCCTTTTTCACTGAAAAAACAATACATGCAAATTCGGGCAGGTATGGTATGATAAAAATCGGGAAAAATTGCAAAAAAGTGAGGGTTAGTATGATCAAAGTAATATTTATGGACTATACGGGAACGATGGTACAGGAAGATGAGCCTTATACAAGGGAACTGCTCCGGTATTTTGTAACCCACAGCGATCTGAAGGATCCGAAGGAGATACTTAAGATCGTATGGGGGAAGGTGAAAGAAACAGAGGCCGCATGTTATGGCGACGCATTCGTAAAGATTGATGAAAGGACGGACAGGATCCTTAAATATTGCGTGGAAAACTGCGGACTTAAAGGGGATCTGTCATACATGCATGATGTCTGGAGCAAAATATGGGTCCATGCTCCTCTGTTTGATGATGTAAAGCCTTTCTTTGAAAGATCAGGGCTTCCCATATATGTATTGTCAAATGACGATCTGTGCTATCTTGAAGAATCGATGAAGCTCAAAGACCTGCACCCTGCAGGGATCATATCATCGGAAATGGCACGCGCATGTAAGCCTGACAGGGCGATATTTGAGAAAGCCCTGGAAATTGCCGGGGTAAAGCCGGACGAAGCCGTTCTTATCGGGGACTCGATCGTTTCGGACGTTGAGCCCGCCATAAGGCTTGGAATTACCCCTGTCTATCTTTCCCGGATGAAGGACGTTAAGCTTGAGGGCGTAAGGGTTGCAAGGTCGCTTGACGATATAGATCCGACTGCGATATAACGGGCGGCCTGCAGATATTGCATATACTCTTCGGGATTTTTATTGCCTGCGGCCTGCAGATTACTGATCTTTTATCGAGGCATAGCCCTGAAAAAATTCTTTTATTTTCCACTCTCCAGAGATTTCAGACGGAACTTATGGTAAACGCGATATAAAATTGCGTTTACTATAATTATAAATTTGACGCCGTTTATACCGTTCACTGCAATTTTTGTGCCGTTCGCGTAATTTATGTTATGTATGAGATAAAGCTACCGATAACATAAGCAGAAAGACAGTCTTCTTCAGCAAAAAATCATTCCAATACAGGAGGTGCTTTATGGTCATACAATTTAACACACAGGATACAAACAGATCCGCTGCCGGATCCAATAATCAGATAAATGGTCCTAAGGGTAGAGATCCTTCTGTAAAAAACGGGGTCATGTTTGCGGGCAATGCCAATCTGCCGTCCATGATCGGCCAAAAGCGTGACCAGGCGAGAAAGCAGGCCATGAAGATCGTATCGGATGCTTTTTCGGGAGAACGGAAGCTGGATGTTACGATGCAGGGGATCCGGGATAAGGTTTCTGCTCTGAAAGAGGAGAACTACGGCTATACAAAAGAGATCCGGGCCAACGAAGAGCGGATCTCAGAGCTTGCGGATATGTATGGTATCGATCCGCAGAGCGAAGAGCAAAAGGACCTTGAGCTTCTCCACAGGCGCTCCATGCGGGAGAACGCTCTTGAATCGGAGCCTTTTACGAAGGAGGAAAAGGAACGGCTTGCGGAGCTTGACAGGCAGGGGCTTACGGAATACCAGGAAAGGGCTCTTGATATCTATAAGATGAACGATGCCATGCAGCACAGCATTAACGATAACACTGCGATGATAGAAGGAAATAATTCAGCCATAGCAAACATGAAGATCGAAAGGCTTAAGACAGATCCGATAGGGGACGCGATGGATGAAGCCGGGAATATAATGGATGCGGCATCGGACGAGATAAAGAGCATGATAGTGAAGGATTCCATGCAGCACATCGAGGAGAAGGCAGAGGAAGAGAAGGAGAAGGCCGAAGAGAAAGCCGAGAAGAAGGAAGAGGAAGAAGAAAAGATCGAGGCCGTAAAGGAGCGCAAAGAGGAGCTTGACGAGCTGATCGAAAAGGCGAAAGAGAATAATGAGCAGACAGAGGCTGAAGCTGAAAGGGCAAGAGAGGCTAATAAAAATATCATTGAAAACGCATCGGATATCGCTGAATTAAACGGACAGATGATCGCTGAAATTCCGCAGGATAAGGTAAATAACGAAATTCAGAATATTCTTAACAGGCTAAATCTTTTGCCTGAGGACCTAAAGGGGGCGAAGGTGGATGATCTGCTGTAAAAGTTTGAAAGTCAAAGACTTTCAAACTTTGATTGGCGGGTCAGATACGAGCCCGGATAAATCCGGCTCGTGCCTGACCCTGGAGAACAAGATATGAAAATAGCCATATGCGATGATGAAAAGGAAATCAGGGATTATCTTCACAGACTGATCATGCGTTATTATGAGAAATCCGGAGAGGAAAGCGGGATTTCATCAGACGACCGGAGCAGGCTGCAGATCGGGCTGTTTGAAAGCGGGCAGGAGCTTCTTACGTCAGCCTTTCAGGCGGAGATCATTTTTCTTGATGTTGAGATGCCTGCCCCAGACGGTATGGAAACGGCAAAACGCTTAAGGATGGAAGGAAACAGAGCCGTTATTATTTTTGTGACAGCCCTGAAGGAATATGTTTTCGATGCCTTTGATGTGGGAGCCTTCCATTATATCGTAAAGCCCTTCCGGGAGGAAAAGTTTTTTGAGGTGCTTGGAAAGGCGATCCGGTTATGGAAGGAGCAGGAGGATTCCATAGGGGAGAGGGAGGCGGAAAACGTACTTGATGTGAGGAACGGGAAGCTTCATACAGTAGTCCTGATCCGGAATATCCTTTATGCAGAGGTGTTTGACAGGGAGATAATATTGCACGTAATGGATGAAAGCTCTGCCACAGCAGAGAGTACGGTCCGGTATTACGGCAGGATCAGTGCGCTTGAGAAAACACTTGGGAGCTGTTTTTACCGGATACACCGTTCTTTTCTTGTCAACATGGATCACATCAATTCCTATGAAGCGGGACATGTTTTTTTAAGGGAGCATGATCTGCCCATAGCCCGGGGAAAATATCCTGATTTTGTCAAGGCGTATATGCGTCTGCTTGTGAATGCAAGATCACTGTAAAGCCTTTATATAAAGCTTTCCGCTTTTGCCGGACTTATAAACCTATGCGTATGGGCTTTACAGGCAAAATCGGTGCCTGGGCGCAGTAAACGCCAAAACAAAAATCGTTTTGTCGTTTACTATAAATATCAAAAGGCAGATATTTAATTCGTTTCCGAATAATACAGAAGAGGACAAATAAAATGTTTGAAAATTTTGATCCGGGTTACATGTTAGTCATCCAGGAAGTGTTTATCTGCGTTCTTCTTGGCTCCATGGGTTTCGCTTACGCGCAGTGGCTTAAACCCTTCGTAAAAGACAACAAAACAGCTTATTTAACGGCTGCCGTCTATGCCGTTTTTGCGGTTCTGTTTAATTTCATGGAATGGGAGGATCATTTAACCGTCCTGCCGAAAACGATCCTCATAATAATCCCGCTCCTTATCCTATGTTATTCAGATCATGGAAGGAATCCCGTTCAGAAGCTTTTCCTCTGTACGGTTTTTTTTATTTTAAGATGGCTTTCGATCGAGATATCGTCAGAGCTGTCATTTTTCGAGAGAGATTTTGTTTTTGAATTCCGTATTTTCAGGGAAAGTATTAAGGCGATCGTCTTTGAGTTTATTGCCTGGCAGATCATAGAAATTGCGGGAACTCTTTTACTGCTTTATTTTGCGATAAAAATGCTCCACAGGGTATATAAAAGGAAGAGCGAGGAGATGGCATGGAAGGAGTTTATCATGCTTTTGGCCCCTGCCAGTATGATCATGGTGGTAAAACCGATCATCGGCGCCTATTACCGGCTGTGGTCGGATGGTATCGGGAACGGAAGTATAAAGGAAAACATCCCCGGAGACGGGTATAAGCTTATGTACTGCCTGCTGTCTTATGCAGTACTGGTTGTGGTCATCTTTTTTTATGAACAGATAAAAAACGGCAGGGAGGAGACTTATGCCAATGAGCTGCTGGCTCATCAGATAGATGAGACTAATCATCATATCGAAAGGGTAGAGTCCCTGTATGATGATATGCGATCGGTCCGGCATGATATGGGGAATCATCTGACTGTATTATCCGGGCTCATAGACAGTGGAAACTGTAAAGAGGCGTCCGGATATCTGCGTGATCTGACAGGGAGATTATCGGAAAAGGAACCTGAATTTAAGACAGGGAATGCGGTGACGGATGTGATCTTATCGGAATATGCCGGGCAATTCAGGGGAGCAGGCCTGTCCTTTGAATGTGACTTTCGCTACCCGAAAAATGTCCCTGTCAAAGCTTTTGATCTGAGCGTCATATTGAATAACGGCTTGCAGAATGCGCTGGAAAACGGGACCGGTTTCGTAAAGCTGTCTTCTTTTCAGAAAGGAAACGCCTATATCCTGGATATACGAAACGGGATATCCGGGAAAGCGGATATAGATAAGGACAGCGGAATACCTTTTACCTCCAAACAGGGAAGAGAGCATGGCTACGGGATCAGGAATATACAGAACGTGGCCAGGAAATATAAGGGAGATATTGACATCCGTCAGATATCCGGAACCGGGGATGGCACCGTATTTGTTTTGAACGTGATGTTAGCAGCTTAGGCCGGCCGGTCCTTTCTGTTTAACTTGCAGTCAACGGCAGGTTTTGTGCAGTGAACAGTTTACACAGAGCGATGTTTATACGATAAGATATACTTGTAGCCGCTATCGGCTGTTTACAGTTTTCTGCGCGGAACCGGCAGCGGATCCGCAGATGTAATTCATTAACAATGAAACGGATTTCAGGAGTACAGACAAGGAGGTGGTATTTATGTCAGGATTAAACGGGATTTCAGGCCTTTTCGGGACAACTTCCGGATCATCCCGGACAGACAGTTTCAATTTCAGTGATTATGCTTCCATAAAGAACGGAAGCTATGGCAAGCTGGTCAGATCCTATTACAGAAATGAGAAGAATGAAAAAGCGGCGGCGGCAAATGAAAAGAGCAGTGCAAACCTGTCCTCGGTCCGGTCAGGCGCAGACAGCTTAAAGAGTGCGGCAGAGGCACTTGGCGATCCGAAACTCTGGGAAAAGAAGAAGATCAGGACAAAAAACGGGGAGACGGGTGAGGAGGAAGAAAAGGAGGACTATGACCTGGAGGCGATCACAAATGCCGTAAAAAGCTTTGCGGATGCCTATAACAGTGTTATTGATTCCGCGGGAAACTCTGATTCAAAAGATGTGCTTCGTAATGCCGGCTGGATGGTCGGCGATACGGAAAAGACAGCAAAGCTGCTTCAAAAAGCCGGTATTTTTGTCGGATCCGATAATAAGCTTTCCGTAAATGAGGATAAGCTTAAGGAAGCGAATATTGGAACCCTTAAGCTCCTGTTTACGGGCCATAATTCCTTTGCTGATAAGGTGTCTCAGAAAGCGTCTTCCATAAGCAGGGCGGCTGCAAAGACAGCGGCAACCTATACGAAGGACGGCACCTGGTCCGAAACGCTTAATTCGGCGGTTGGAAGCCATTTAAAGAAGGCAGCGGGGGATTCTGAACGATCCGAAAGGACAACGACAAACACCGATAAAGTGGATGACGAGATCAGACAGCTTAAAAACCGGAAGGAGAAGCTGGAAGCCCAGATCAGGAAGGAGTACAGCCCGGAAAGACGGCGGGAGTATGAAAAGGAACTGAAGGAAATTGAGAAGGAACTCAGCGTGAAGGATACCGATCATTACCGCAGACAGAATGCTGTGGTGTCCTGAACGTCAAAGACGGTTTGAGAACTTCAGATCGATGCAAGGAGGCAGATTATGGAAACAGGGATGAATGTAATTAACAGTTTGGCAGTATATGGAGGCACAGGTACGGATTATGCGGCGCCTGCAGTTAATGTAGACCATGGCGGAGAAGCTTTGGCTGCAGGGAAATCCCGCGGACCTAAGCAGGCGTATCTGAAGCCGACGCTTAATGAATGGAGTAGAAGCAATGAGGAGATCCGAAGGAGCAGAGGGATCATAAGAGAAGATTTAACGGCCGCTTCGTATGAAAAATCCGGGAGCAAGGAGCTTTCTTCCGGAAAGCAGGCAACTTATTCGATCAATAAGATGAGCCCGGAAGACAGGGCAAATCTTGTTGATCGATTAAACCGGGAGACGGAACGCCGGAAACAGCAGTTTATCGATATTGTCCATAAGACATTGTCCGGACAGGCCGGGGCATATGGAAAGGCAAAAGGGGACGATTTCTGGCGGATGCTTGCCGGCGGGAATTATACGGTTGATGCCGCAACAAAGGCCCAGGCGCAGAAGGATATAGGCGAGGACGGATATTACGGGGTGAAACAGACATCTCAGAGGCTTTTTGACTTTGCCAGTGCCCTTGCCGGTGATGATGTGGATCAGATGAAGAAGATGCAGGCCGCAATGGAAAAGGGATTTAAGCTGGCAACAAAATCCTGGGGCAGGGAGCTCCCGGGTATCAGTAAAGACACTCTGTCTGCCGCAAACAAGCTGTTTGATGACTATTACTGCTTTAAGGAAGGAGAGAAGTTTAACTCTGAT
This sequence comes from Lachnospiraceae bacterium, assembly GCA_024684065.1. Next base: position 26,346 of record JAIKXO010000117.1, on the reverse strand, counting down.
CAAAAATCAGAGTAATGAACCGTTTTGGACTATCGTCCCGGTAAAGGAAAATAAAAACCCATACCTTTTTTACCGGATATGCATGAAAAATAACCGGATATGCAAAACGCCTGCCGCCCCCCGGATTGTCGCGTATAATATGTCAAAGAACGAAACACAGCTCCGTAAAAAGGACGGATATTAAAGAATGGAGGACAATACAATGGCAGACAGCGGGAATGTGGAACTCAAAGACGAGACTATGGCCAGGGCGGCAGGCGGAAGCAGGTACGGGCAGGAAGCGGTTGAGGTGACGGGCTTTGTCATCGAGGACCCTTTCCCGAATGACCCTGCATACGCAGGCGTCTGGGAGAAATGCAAGGCTGGGGGCTATCAGGTATACGAGATCGCCGGTGACGGAAGGATTGGCGTGGCGAGATCCGTGCTTCCGAAATACAATATCGGCGACCAGGTTGTCGTGCATGAGGCCTGGGGCTTTTACGGCTATGAGATAGAGGGGGCTTTTGAGTAAAGGACGCCGGAAGCGCAAGAGGCGGAGACCGTCAATGCCGGCATCCGGGGCAGTATGAGTAAGATGGGACCAGGATATCGGATTCTGAAGGAGCAGAGAACTGTGGGGCGGATCCATAGTTGCCCTGCTCTTTTTATGCCTATGGCTGTTTCCGGCATTTTGTTTTTACGTTCAAACCGATAAATCGTATACTTAATTCATTACCATATATACATGAAAATCGACCGCATATGCATAACAACTGCCATATTACAATGATTAATCGTATAATAGGTCAAAGCAGAAAACACTACCTCGATTACGAAGCAGGTATTTAAAGGAGGAAAAGCGATGACGGATAATAAAGGAAACAAAAGGGCGAAGAGATACAGTTTGTTTATCATTATTCTGGCTATTGGCTTAGCAGGATGCGCAGTTCCTGTCCAGCTTCAGAGCATTCAGCAGGGCACAACAAAAGAGCAGACAGAGGGGCTCGCGAATCCATGGGAATATGACGTTTCGCCGGAAGAGGTAAAGGAGCTTACCGGCGGGGAATTTATTGTTCCGGAGGGCGCATTCGATGTGGTTTACGGGATCATGAGGGAAGGGAAGCTTGCGGAAATGAATTTCACGCTGGGAGATGTCAGATATTGCGCCAGAATGGAGCCGGCTGATGATTTTGAAGATATTGCGGGACTGTTCTTTGAATGGGATGCTGAAGGGGTTGAGGATTTTGGCGGTGCCACCGCCCTTGTCCGTATTAACTCTGAGGAGAACGTAACCAATGTCCTGTGGCATGACGGAAGCATGATGCGCTCAATGTTTACGAATGGCGCAGATCCTGAGGGCGTTGAGGTCGTGAAGATGGCCAGGCTTGTATTTGACGTGCCGGAAGCCTCTGATGGATCGGACCATGACACGGTGGAAATAAATATTGGAACCACAGGGTTTGTTATAAGGATACCTTCAGATTATTACGAAGGCGAAGTGACCAGAGAAGACAGAAAGGATGACCAGGTCGCATATTACAAGAGCGACGAGCATCTTATGGACTTCGATGTATACCAGTTCGAAAAGGAGGGGATGGCCCTTTCGGAATATGCAGAGAGCGAGGCAAAGGAATACAACGCCGACGGTGTTGAAGAGGTGATGTATAATGGCGTCCGGATGATGCTGTACTACTCGGAGGAAGAATATGAGGGGAAATCATATCGTGTTGCCAACTACATATTCGAAAATGACGCGGATTTTGCAGAGCTGTCATTCTGGATTGACGGGGACGACGCAGAAGACATTGTGGAACAGATATTGTTCAGTGTCTATGCGGACATAGAAGATTCTGACGACGGTGTAATGCATGCATTTTAAATCCAGGTTCATCACAAAGCTTTCAGCATAGAAAGATCTGTAAGCCGGGCGAAGAACATAATATATAGCACTATAACGGCTGGAAGACAGAGCCGGTAATGCATGCATAATTGAATAACGGGGCTGCAGGAAGGATAAGGGGCTATCGCGCTAAGTGTGATAGTCCCATTGCATTTTATAAAGCACCATAAAGCATAGCCGCTTGCGCTTTGCAATTGAGTTTAAAGCGCAAATGGATGTTTTTCTAATATGTATCAATTATTGTTATAATAGGCTTTCAGGAAAGTATAAAATGGATAATTGCATATAAATGACGGATATACAATTTATAATTTGACAAATGATAAATATAAGCGTATTCTTACGGTAGAAAGGATGGTAAAGAAAATGCTTATTCAGTTTTCTGTGAAGAACTTCATGTCATTTAGGGAGAAGGTCATATTGGCGCTAAATCCTTCGACTGATACAGAGCATCCTGAGAATATTATCGAGACAAACAGATATAGTGCTACAAATCTGATCGCAATCTATGGGGCTAATGCTTCCGGTAAGACAAGCTTATTCAAGGCTATGACCGTTGCACTTAATATGATTAGAAATTCAAATATCATGCAGGTTAATCAGCCTATCAATACGATAAATCCGTTCAAATTTGATGAAAAAACGATTGAAGAACCTTCTGAATTCGAGTTTATTTTTGTGGCAGATGATAATTATAAATATGTTTACGGCTTTTCTGCAGACAGAACAAAAATAAGGGAAGAATACCTGTATCAATATAAGAGCCAGAGACCTGCGTTAATATTTGAAAGAACTGAAGAAAAATATGAATTCAAAGCGCAGAGGAAGGTATTAGAACCACTTGTCAGGTTTAATACTCCTAATAAATTATTCCTGGCAACAGCTACAAACTGGAATACAGAGAGCACAATCATACCGTACAAGTGGCTTACAGAAAAGATAGTTATTTTTACTGATATGCAATCATTGACTGATCTGTCATTGAATCTGTATAAGGGAGATAAACGTGATGAATACATAAGTTTTACAGAAGAACTGTTACAGATGGCAGACATAAACATATCTAAGATAAACCTTAATGTTAAGAAAACGAAAATAGAAATGCCAATGGGTATTGGCGCGCCACAGGTTATGGTTAACGGACAGCCTGTACCTGCCGTGACAGCTCAGGAATTGGAACAGATAGAGATAATTACTGAACATATGATAGGCGAGGATGACAATAAAACAAAGTACACATTAGGGTTGGTAGAGGAATCGCTGGGAACGAATCAATTGTTTATACTCGGCCCGTTCCTTAAGGAGGCTTTTGAAAAGGGAATAGCAATAGTAATTGATGAGATCGATAAGAGCCTTCATACATTTATTGTAAAATATATCATCAATATGTTTAGGGATAAGGAAATAAACAAGGCTGGAGCTCAGCTTGTGTTTACTACTCATGATACATCGCTTCTTTCACTTTCTACGTTCAGAAGAGATCAGGTTTATTTTACGGAAAAGAATAATAAAACCGGAATATCTGATTTGTATTCGCTGGATGAATTACCGGTCAGAAAAACTGATAATATTGAGAGGGGCTATCTGCTGGGGCGTTATGGCGCTATCCCATATATTCGAGGGGAGGAACTATAATGGCCCGGAGAGAAATTGGTATAAAAAAACGGGGAACAGGCAGAAGAAAACTTAAGCCGGTATATCTGATCATAGCTGAAGGGAAGAATAAGACAGAAGTGCTATATTTATCACATTTCCAGGATCAGGAAAAGAGGTATAGTATTCGCTTTGTAAAAACCGGTTACAGAACTGATGCAGATTCTCTCTACAATGTCCTTATAGACAAGTGGGAAGAACTGGATCTGTCAGTGGAAAACGGTGATCTGGGATTTGTTATTCTGGATATTGATAATGATCCGTTAAAGGCACAAAAGGTATCGGACCTCGCACGGAGCAACCAAAATACAGCGGTCAGGTTTGTTGTGTCTAACCCTGCATTTGAAGTCTGGCTGCTGTTACATTTTAAATACTCGACAAAACAATATAAGGATGGTTATGCGGTTATAAAAGAGCTGAGGAGATATCTTCCTGATTACGAAAAGAACAGAGATTGTTTTGAGGATTGCAAGGATAAAATGAGAGAGGCGGTTGATAATTCGACACAATTAGCAGAATACTATGCGGACAGCGGATGGCCGTCAATTGAATGTAATCCCAGAACGGATATGGGTGAGTTGATAGATATACTATGTGAGTAAACGTGATGTATATAAGATTGGATATCGTAACCGGACGTCGTTGACTGATCAAAAAGGAGGTAGAATGATGCTGAGAACAATGATAAAAAAGGGAATCAGCTGCATTATGGTTATTATGATGTTAGCAGGGCTTATGGCCTGTGACGATCCTGTGGACATGATCGAGGGGGCAATTGATGCAAAGGCTGAGATAACGGATGAGCTGGTAGATAAGTATGGTATGGAGGCATTGGGACTGAAGCCGTATCTGATGCAGAACCTGACCTATAATGACGGCACTTACGGAGCCTCCGGTATCTGTGAAACTGTTTATGTACATATAGACGAGGAAGCACATAAGATGGATATCTATGAATTCGGCCTTTACGATACGCCTGATATCAGTCTGCCCTGGAGCAGTAAAGAAACAGACTCTAAGATTTTCCCCCGGGAAGATGGTGTCTTATCGGGCATCATAAATAACCGCGCAATGGGAATGACCGGGTATTTCAGGTTCGATCCCGTTACAATGCTTAAGCCGGGGGAATGGCAGGATAATGAGGACGGCTTCCGATGGTATGATATACGGTATTCAGAAAGCAACCGGGACGGACATCTTAGTGAACAGTTTGATCCTGAGAATGCGGACAGCCAGACAATCTGGCGGGTTGATACCACAGGGGAGACTACGCTGTGGGACTGGGCTGTTTTTATGGAGGGAAACAGCATCATCAGCGATATGTTCCTGGCAGAAGCAGAAGCTTTGGCAAATGAAAATGGGTACAGCATGGAAGGCTTCAAGCCCGGCAATGAAATGATGGAGGAATACGAGACCAGGACAGATCATATTCCGCAGGAAGAAAACAGAGAGCATGTTCCTGACAATCTCCCGGAGGAGCAGGAGACCCCGGATGAGTCAAAAGATTCCGAAGGATCCAATAGCTTTGCGGGAATTTTAGCCAAAACAAAAAAAACTGACGCTGCCTATGCGCTCGATGATTTTCCGGTTGTCTGGTCAAGCTTCAATACATACAGGGTTGAAAACAAGCCGGAGGAGGAGTATACGACCGTGGTGCTCGATGAGGCCTGCCGGGTCACATCCATCACAACCTATCACTGGAATGACGGAAACGGCGCGGAACCCGGCAAGATCGCTCTGATGCAGGGTAACGAAAAGATTGGTATCTGGGAAGCCGAAGGCCGTGAAGGAAGCGGTGTTCAGAATGCCCTTTCGGATGTTTTTCCGGATATTATTCTGGAGCCGGGGGAATACCGGGTTTATGATTCCGATCCGGAGACCTGGAGCTGTAACGAAGCCTCCGGCTATGTCGGCTTTGTGGAGCTTCGGGGCGAGACTTTAAGCGGGGAGAGTTCCGGTAATGAGAAGGAGTCCGATCCGTCATCCCGCAAGGGAAGCCCGTTGGATGTTAAAGGAGATGATTTCTACGGTGACGTGTTCGATCTGAGGGAATATGAGGATGAATGGATCGAGGAATATGGCGGCAGTCTCGAGGAAAAGCTGGCGGAGCGTCTGAACACCAGGGTCGAAACAGGCTACGACGGGGATTCAAAAGTGATCTGCGACGGGGCGATCGAATTCTATCCGGCAGTCAACGGATCCGGTTTCTTTATCTGGGTATATGAGCCCGTAGACCGTTTCTCCGTGTACGGTATTTCTGTCGGGATGCCGGAGGATAATGCGGTTGCGAATCTGGAGGCAAACAATCTTTCCAGACAGGACGACGGTGAAAACGGTATATATTCAAGTGATTTTGACAGGTTTTATGTCCGTTATGATGTAAAGGACGGCATTGTCACGAAGATTACCTATGTGAAGATATATGACAGATAGGATGATGATGCTTTAAGGGAGTTTGATGATGGCTCAGAAAAATGTTGATATGCCAGGGAGTTTTTTTATACTTGACTGAGCATGATATGATGACATGTCAGATAGAACAGATAAATGAAATGATTCGATCCGAAGGATCGGATCGGCACGAACTCAAGCTTGTGCCCAGGCGCACGATTTACTGCGTAAACCGGCGCAGGCACAGATATTTATGAAAGGATTTAAGAAATGGCTGAGATAATAAAGATCAATGACGGCACCTGGAGGTTTGAGGATGACGGTGTCAGGTTTTTTCTTCTCTGCGGTAATGAGAAGGCAGCGCTGGTCGATACCGGAATGAATACGCCGGATGCAGGGGAAATGGCGGAGGGCCTTACGGATCTGCCGATAGTTCTGATCAATACTCATGCGGACCGGGATCATATTTCGGGTAATTCTGCTTTTGAAGAGTTTTATATGAGCCCCGCGGAAGAGGATAATTACAGGGACAATGGAGGCAGGGGGACAATAATACCCGTAAAGGAAGGCGATGTGATCGATCTTGGCGGCAGGACGCTTAAGATCATAGATATTCCGGGGCATACACCGGGCAGCATCGCGATACTGGATGAGAAATACCGGGTGCTTATAAGCGGCGATTCCGTAGAGGACGGAAACATATTCATGTTCGGGACCTACAGGAATTTAGATAAATATATCGACAGCTTAAGGCACCTTGCAGAGTATGACGGACAATATGACGAAGTATATGCGATGCACGGATCGATACCGGTAAAACCTGACATCACGGAAAAACTGATAGGTGCTGCAGAGCAGATACGTGCAGGAGAAGCGACAGGCAATAAGGTGAATCTTTTCGGAAATGACGTTATGCTCTACAAGTTTCCTTTTGCGGGATTTTTATGTGATATTTAAAAGCGGAACATTCGGAAACAACAGAAAAGGTCGGTAGAGAAGTAATAAATGAAGAAGGAAGAAAAGACAAATGTCATGCGGGTTCTTGACGGGAAAAAGATTGCCTACGAGAGCCACACATATGAGCCTGATCCGTCTATGAGCGGTGAAGAGATAGCGGGTATCCTCGGGGAAGATCCCGGTAAGGTGTTCAAGACGCTGGTAACACAGGGAAAGAGCGGCGCATATTATGTCTTTGCGGTGCCTGTAAAGGAAGAACTTGATCTGAAAAAGGCTGCGAAAGTTTCCGGCGAGAAAGCCGTCAGCATGATAAAGCAGAAGGAACTGCTGCCGCTTACGGGTTACGTTCATGGCGGATGCTCTCCTGTCGGCATGAAGAAGCAGTTTCCGACTTTTATTCATGAGACGGCGCTTCAATATGATAAGGTATTCGTCAGCGCGGGCAGGGTCGGATTTCAGATAGAGCTTGCACCGGCGGATCTTGTTTCGGTAACGGGATGTAAGCCGGCGGATATAGTTTGATGGGCAAATCGGTGCAAATCAAGGAAATGATCCGGTCTGAAAAAGACCGGATCGGCATAGATTGAGGAAATGATCCGGTCTAAAAAGACCGGATCGGCATAAACTAAAGTTTATGCCTAAGCACACGATTTGCTGCGCAAATCGGTGCAGAAAAGTTTATGCCTAAGCACACGATTTGCTGCGCAAATCGGTGCAATACTGAAAAGGAGAGAATAAAGAAAATGTACCCGATAGAGAATAAAGCACACAGTATCATATCTTTGGACGGAATGTGGGATTTTGCGCTTGGGCAGGCGGACGGGCAGACTGATATAAATGAGGAATGGATAAAGGAATTCCCGAAGGACTGCGAGAGCCTTTATGTTCCCGCCTCATACAACGATCAGAGGGAGGACGAAAAATACCGTTCTCACCGGGGTAAGGCTTATTACCATAAAAACGTGACCGTACCCTCGATATATGAGGGACAGAGGCTTTTCCTCCGTTTCGACGCGGTGGCCCATGATGCATGGGTATATTTAAACGGAAAGCTTCTTGTGACGCACAGGGGAGGCTTCCTTCCGTTTGAAGCCGAGATAACGGAGCTTATTAAAACCGGGGATCCGTTCTCGATCGTGGTGGTCTCTGATAATAAGATCGATCATTCCACGCTTCCCGTGGGAAACGAGGAGGGAACGGCCTTTTTTGGCTCGGACAACGCCCAGGTTCCCGCTGTCCGCGAGGCAAAAAGGCTCCGGGGATCCGTAAATCTTCCGAATTTCGATTTCTTTAATTACTGCGGAATAAACAGACATGTCCGGATCATCTCAAAGCCTCGGGAGTTTATTTCGGAGCTTACTCTTTCCCCTGTCGTAAGCGGGGATCTTAAAAGCGCGGAGATCCGCTACAAAATAAATGTTGACGGGAAACATGGAGCTCTCGATCCTGAAGAAGGTATGCCGGATATTTCAGGAGCAAAAACCACATCCGTTATAAATAAAAAGACCCCGGTGATCGAAGTTTCCGACAGGGACGGAAAGGCAGTCTCATCGGGGGAGGGTTTTGAAGGGAGCCTTAAGATAGAAGATCCCAGGCTGTGGGAACCGTATCCGGGCGATCCCTATCTCTACAGCGTGACCGTTAGGTATGGTGAGGATGAATACACGGAACTTACGGGGATAAGGTCCGTAAGGACTGAGGGTACAAAGCTTCTTATAAATAATAAGCCTTTCTATTTCAAAGGCTTTGGAAAGCATGAGGACTTTTATATCGGGGGAAGGGGGGTAAATGAGCTTTTAAACGCCAAGGATATAAGCCTGCTTCACTGGATAAACGCCAATTCCTTCCGCACCAGCCACTACCCCTATGCGGAGGAAATGTACAGGCTCTGTGACAGGGAAGGGATAGTGGTTATAGACGAAACCCCCGCGGTCGGCATAAATGCAGGACCGAACCTTAACCCTTATGAGGAGTTCCCGCTTAAGGAATACCATAAGCAGGTCCTTAAGGAAATGATAGACAGGGATAAAAACCATCCCTGCATCGTCATGTGGAGCCTCGGAAACGAACCGGATACGGAGAACTTTCCGGAGAGCGCCTATGACTACTGGAGGGAGCTCTATGACCTTGCGCATGAGCTTGATCCGCAGAACAGGCCTGTCACCCTTGTATGCTGTCAGAATGATTACACAAGGGATCTGGTGACGAGAACCATGGACGTGGTCTGCATCAATCGTTACTACGGATGGTATAACTTAAGCGGCGACATGAAGGCAGCCTGCATGGCCTGGAATATTGAGCTCGATTTCTGGGAGAAGCAGGGAAAGCCCGTGATGGTCACGGAATACGGCTGTGACTGCATACAGGGACTGCACGGGACCAACGGGGAAATGTTTACAGAGGAGTTTCAGGCAAATTATTACAGGCTCCTTGATGCCGAGTTTGATAAGAGGGATTTCTTTATCGGGGAGCATTGCTGGGCTTTTGCGGATTTCGGCACGCTCCAGGGTGTTATGCGCCCCGACGGAAATAAAAAGGGCGTGTTCACAAGAGAAAGAAGGCCGAAGCTTTCCGCCCATTTTCTTAAGGAACGGTGGGAGAAGATCCCTAATTTTAATTATAAATAAAAAAACTGATTATAGGAAACGAATTAATTCGTTCTCCCCGGATAAGTACAGAGCATAAATTTCAGGGGTAAATACTGTAAAAGAGAGAAAAACGATAAAGGATAAGATAAATGTTCATCCCAAAGGAAACTGATTTTAACTTAAGCCCCCATACGGGGCTGACCAGGAAGAGCTGGAAAGAAGCCGGGAAATATCTGCTGTCCGCTCTTTTTAAAGAACTTAAGGATATAAATTCACCCATGGTATTAAAAAGGGCGGAATATTCGGTCACATATCCTCATATGGGAGCTGAAGCCGGTATTATTGAGGCTGAAAGGAGGGCAGAGATCTTCGAAGGTCTGGCCCGTTCTTTTTTTATCGCTTCCGTAATGATAGCCGAGGAGCCGGAGCTTAAACTAAGCGGGATTTCGGTAAGGGATTATTACAGGCTTCATATATTAAGGAGCTGTACCGAAACAGGCAGTCCCGAGTATGCGGGCACCTATGAGGAAATGCAGGAGCTTTCGGGGAAGGAGGATCCCTTTAAGCCCTTCCAGCAGACGGTGGAGACCTGCGCCCTCGTGGTGGGATTGTGGGCAAGCAGGCAAGTGCTCTGGGATAAGCTTTCAAAGGAGGAAAGGGATAAGCTTGCGGCTTTTCTTTCAGGATATGCCCATAACAATACCGTTCCCCAGAACTGGCGTCTGTTTAACATGCTTGACCTTGCTTTTTTAAATCTGAACGGGTATGAAATAGACAGGGACATCATGCTCGACCACGCAGGAGCCATTCTTTCCTACTATGCAGGGGACGGATGGTACAGAGACGGCCAGAGCTTTGATTATTATTCATGCTGGGCTTTCAACACCTATGCGCCGTTATGGAACTTTTGGTATGGGTATGAGAATATGCCGGAGATCGCTGAGCGTTTTGAAGAATATTCAAATAAGCTGATGGAAAGCTACCCGTCCTTTTTTGACAGGGACGGTTATACCAATATGTGGGGGAGGAGTTCGATCTATCGTTTCGCCGCTATCAGCCCTTTTGAAGGGAACCTGCTTTTAAAAAACGGGATGAAACCCGGGGAAATGGGTTTTATCAGGCGCATAGCCTCAGGATCCCTTCTCCAGTTCCTTGAAAGAGAGGATTTTCTTGCAAACGGAGTTCCGTCCCTGGGTTTTTACGGGCAGTTTGTACCTTTGGTTCAGAGTTATTCCTGTGCGGCATCACCCTTATGGCTTGGGAAGGCGTTTTTATTCCTTCATCTTAAGGAGGATCATCCCTTTTGGAGCGAAAAGGAGAGTAACGGTTTCTGGGAAGAGTTAAGGCCGGGAGAGGTAAAGGAAACGGTGCTTGAGGGTCCGGGGCTTGTCGTTACGGATCATGAAGCTAACGGGGAAACTATACTCAGAAGCTCCAAGGTCATAAAGGCTCCGGAGGATGAGGAGGGTCTCTGGAATTACCTGAAACTGTGCTATAATACAAAGTATCCGTGGGAAAGCACGCCCGTCGCGTTTCTTAAGGATAAACCCGAGGTCAGCGCAGAGTCCCAGCAATATGTGTTAAGGAGTCTGCTTGACGGACATCTGGAAAAAGCCAATGTTTCATTTTATGCGGGACATAAGGACGGGATACTCTACCGCAGACAGCTGTTTGGCTATGATATGAAAACGGAATGGCACTGGCTGAATTCCGTGGATCTTGCGGACTTTCCTGTCCCGTTCGGGATTCTGAGAGCGGACCGCATACATATTGTGAAGCGTCCGATGGAGATTACACTCGGAGCATATGGATTTCCCGATACGGGAAGTCCTGATGAAGAAAACGGCGGATTTGTTTCAGGGACGGAGATCATTCGGCTTGAAAGAGATAACGCCGGGGCCGTAGTGCTGAAAGGGAAGGATTCTCTCGGGCGGGATAAGCAGCTCGCGATGACTGTATATTCAGGCTGGAAGGAGCTTGAGACATGCTACAGCCGGGGTACTGATCCGGACACCCGGTATTCGGTGCTTCTGTATGCAAAGGGTGCCATGCTCAGGCAATATGACGCCTCGGAGCCTTATATTTATATATCCCAGGTCATAACAAGGGATGACGGCCGGGATTTTTCGGAGGATGAGATCTTTCCGGTCAGACAGATCGACACGGATACCTGCTCAAAGATCCGGATCCTTTTAAAGAACGGGGAAGAAAAAGTCGTGGATTTTACCGGGATCGAGGGAAGGCTTGGGATATAAGAACCGGGCTGCTGTTTTTATATTCTTAAAACAATGAAATGATTCGATCCTGCGGATCGAATCGGCACGAACTGAAGTTCGTGCCTAAGCGCATGATTTACTGCGTAAATCAGCGCAGACAGTGAAGGAGATAAAGAATGTCAAAGATTATGGATATGGGTCCGATTGTTCCGATGAGTTTTCTGTCTTTTATCCGCGGATATCTCGGGGATTTTCAGGATATAGAATTAAAAGACAAAAACAGGATCGAAAAAGCCTCACGACTGATCTTAGGCAGATCGGACGGGAAAAGCTTAACGAAATATCTGTCTGCATTAAAAAAATACGCACTGGATTACTGGATCGACGGTTTTGCCTCTCAGATAGGGGACGAGGATGTCAGAGAGTGGTTCCTGGAGCAATACCGTAATATACCGGACAATGATGGAGTCGGATTATCTGAAGCGGAAATACCGATAAACGGTGCTTTGCTGAAAGAATATGATGAATATGACGGATATCCTGATAAAAAGGATGAGACCGGACTTTCAGAGGCACTGGATTACGTTGTAAACATACTGGAAGCAATGAAAAACTACCGGTGGGGGGAAAATGGCAGGGAGGATCAGATCGCCGCGACATATCTTTCTCACTGCGTACAGAAGACGGATTTCGTTCTTAAAAGATATGTACAGTTTTATGATATTACCTATAAGCAGTTTCTTAACAGGCTTTCCGATGAGCAATATGACTTTCGTTATGATACAGAAGACCTCTCAGGGATCAGGCTGTTTTTGACCGAGGAACGGTTTGTTGATGTGATAAAATCAGAAGAATCATTATCACGCTACAGTGAGATCGGAATCCTTATGCAGGGTATTGTTGAGGATACGGTTATATGGAAAGTGCTTGTCAGAGTGCTTACTGACGATGAGATAATGCGGATACTCTATCAGACGGCAGTGTTTTACAGATTTGCGGCCGAGCCGGATGAGTATGTCAGATTTATCATACGCTATAACGAATGGTTCAGCAGAATGAACTATGCGTATTTAGGCAGATGCATAGTCCGGACCGCTTATAAGGCCAAGACGGCAGGGGCTTCTTCCGCTTTGATGGGCTGGTTTATTTCAAGGCAGCGTATCCAGGATAATTTGGATGAGAGCCCGGAGAAGACGATCGATGAGCTTAAGGTGTCCTCAGGAAAACTTATACGAAGGTGGGTAAATAAGTTAAATGATGAGGAAGGAAAAAAGAAGTTTATGGAAGCAAAGATGCTGGGAGATCTGTATGAACTTGATTTTTCTCCCAGAGAAGATGTACTTGAACATGTCGGGAAATCCATAGAAGCTTTTGATGTGCCCGAAGAAGAAAAATTAAATGAGATAAGCAGGTCATACATGCTGCCTCAGCTAAGATGTATAATTGATAACCTGAGATACTATTTTTCCGACGGATCGCGCGGATCTTCCTTTGAGAAAGAATATTATAAAGATGAAAGGAAAGACGCTTTACTTTTGATCAGACAGCTTGATGCCCGGAAAGAAAACGAAGACGTGCTTATCTTCAGGAATCTCTGGCTGCAGCTGGAGGAAGAGCACCTGTCGCATGTTGAAAAGATCCTGGCAGAGAACCTGTTAAAAGATATTAAAAAACTGCAGACGGAAAATGATACCTTAAGGCAGGAAAACAGCGAGCGCGGGCAGGCCAACGAAAGCCTGATCGCCGAATATCAGAGAATGGCCCGGGAATATGCGGATGCGGTTCCAAACCACTATCTGCAGTATAGAAAGCAGGTTCGGAGCGATCTGGAAAAATATGAAGAAGAGATATGTAAGGTGCTTGGTTTACCCGGAGGAAGTCTTTTAGACAAACTCGATAATTACGGCAATAACTTAAAGGAGGAAGTATATAAGCAGTTAAATACGTCTGAAATGGTATATGCGCTTCTTAATGAGTCGGAAAAATATAAGGAGACGGGAGCCGGTGATGATACGGACTGTACGATCGCGGTACTGCCCCTTACAAAGACCATCGAGATGCTGTTACGAGAGGCGTTATACAGCCGTATAGAAACCGATGAATTAATATATCCCGGTCAGGAAAGAGCTTCTAAAAGAACAAAAGCCTTTCTGTCAGGCAAACAGCGTTTCTATATAACAACAGATGATCAGAAGCGGGATATAAAAAAAGATAAAGACAGGATTGAGCTGGGAGGACTTGCGCATCTGTTTTCCACGGTAAACATAGGCTGTAATTGGGATCAGTGGTGGAATTACGGGGATAAATATGCAGATATCGGGATACTTGAAAAATTCAGTGATCCTGAAATAAAGCTGCCTCAGCTTGACTCTGACGGAAATTTACAGGCAGATAAAAGCTTTGAGCCTTCCGGCCCCGGTTCAAGAGACGATAACAGGACAATTTTGTTTAACGCACTGAATTACGTGCGTGAACAATATCGTAATCCGATAGCGCATGATACTTTGACGAAGGATGATTATAATAAATGTAAGAGCATTTTGATAGCGGAGCAGAAGCTGTTCTGGATACTGGCAGCGATTATCAGGTGATCTGAGCTGTTCTCCCTGAAAATCCTGCTGTTAAAGTAAGCGGCGGTATGTTAGAATCTATATTGCTTAGGATTATTTCAAATATAGCAGGTTACCGGATCATTACTTCCGTGACAGAGCTATATCGTTTTCTGAAAGGAGGCAGTTATGTCAGACATTGGAAATTCAAACAGAATATCAAGAGAGTATATTGATTCTCTGCTGATCGAAACAAGATATATGGATTCCACGAATCCGGATTACAGCTTTGAGCTTTATGGCGAAAGCTTTTCTTCGCCTGTAATGACTGCGGCCCTTTCACATCTTGAGCACAGACTCGGAAAGGAAGCGCCGGAGGCACTGGCAAACGGCGCAAAGGAGGCCGGCTGCGTCCTCTGGTATGGCATGGCAGAGGATGAGGAGATCGAAAGACTGGCAAAAACCGGGGCAAGGATGATCGAGATCATAAAGCCCTATACCGACAGGGACATCATATGGCGTAAACTGGAGCAGGCGGAAAAGCTTGGGCTTCTTGCCGTAGGCATCGATATCGACCATCCCTTCGGAAATGACGGATCACCGGATGTGATAGATGATATATATGAAATGACTGCCCTTACAACGGCGGAGCTTATGGAAATATGCAAAAAAACAAAGCTTCCGGTCATCATAAAGGGCGTTCTCAGCTTAAGGGACGCGGAGCGGTCGCTTGCGGCGGGCGCTCGTGGCCTTGTGCTTTCCCATCACAATAACCGTATCGAATATGCCGTGCCCCCGCTCTTTGTTCTTCCCGAGATCGCGGAGCTTGTAAACGGAGATATCCCCATCTTCGTGGACTGTGAGATCCAGACAGGCATGGATGTGTTTAAGGCTCTGGCTCTTGGGGCAACGGGCGCCTGCATAGGAAGGCCGTTAATGGCGGCGATCAAGGAAAACGGGGCAGAGGGCGTAAAGAACTATCTCCTTAAGGTAAGCGGTGAGCTTGGAAAGGCCATGGCCTTTACGGGATGTTATAATCTTGAAAAGATGGATCCTACCGTGATACGAAGGATCTGACGGGGAGACTGATGCGGCCGTTTCCCGTGGGAGATACGGTAAGCGGTGCGTGATCGGGAAATTATGACTTCCTGTGGGAGAATAAGGAAAAGCCCGCAGGAACCTATAAGCGGGTTTTTATGAAAAACAGGCTCTGCGAGGTGTTGCAGAGCCTGTTGACTGAACGGTTTATGATCCGGGGAAATATGCCGGATATTTTGGAGGCTAAGTCTTTTCAACAGAGGAGATATTTTATGTGGGTTTCTGATAAATGGACTGATTTTGAGATCATAGACGCGTCGGACGGTGAACGTCTTGAGCGCTGGGACAGATATATGCTTGTACGACCCGATCCCCAGGTCATCTGGAAAACCGAGCGCAACAATATAAACTGGAACAGGCTGAACGCCCATTACCACAGAAGCTCAAAAGGCGGGGGAGAATGGGAGTTCTTTAATCTGCCTAATCAGTGGAGCATAGAATACGGTAAGCTGACCTTCAATTTAAAACCCTTCAGCTTCAAGCACACGGGGGTTTTCCCCGAGCAGGCGGTAAACTGGGACTGGATGAGAGGCCTTATTGAAAAGGCGGGCCGTCCGGTAAAGGTGCTCAATCTTTTTGCCTATACCGGCGGGGCTACTTTGGCGGCAGCTTCAGCGGGCGCCTCTGTGACTCATGTGGACGCTTCAAAGGGAATGGTCACCTGGGCAAAGGAAAATGCCGCATCAAGCGGGCTTTCCGAAGCACCGGTCAGGTGGCTTGTGGATGACTGTTCGAAGTTTGTGGAAAGAGAGATAAGGCGCGGGAATCATTATGACGCGATCATAATGGATCCGCCCTCCTATGGAAGAGGACCCAAGGGTGAGATATGGAAGCTTGAGGACTCCATCTACGGTTTCATTGAGCGCTGCGTTTTGCTGCTTTCCGGGGAACCGCTCTTTGTTCTTGTCAATTCCTATACTACCGGACTTCAGCCTGCTGTTCTTTCTTACATGTTAAGCACTACCGTGCTGAAAAAGTATAACGGCAGGGTCGAATCTGATGAAATAGGACTTCCCGTTTCCGAGACGGGGCTCATTCTCCCCTGCGGGGCTTCGGGGCGGTTTTATACATAATACAAATGGAGATTTAGGTCTGAAAGCCAAAGGCTTTCAAACCTGATCGGCGGGTCAGATAAGAGCCCGGATATATCCGGCCTGTGCCTGACCCAGGAGGACAGATCATGGAAAAAGCAGAAATGAAAACCGACAGGCAAAAGAATGATACTTATAAGGATCCCCTGGCCTGGGAGGAGATAAGCAGGGAGCATATCGTTTCGGACGAATGGATAGATTTCAGAAAATCGGCCTATAGGTTTCCTGACGGGAAGACGTTTGAACCGTATTACAGCTACAGCCGGAAAAATTACGTGATAGTGGCCGCTTCGGATACAGAGGGAAACTATCTCTGCGTGCGTCAGTTCAGACAGGGAATAAAAAAGGTTACAACGGAGTTTCCCGCAGGCGGGATCGAGCGAAAGGACGGGAAGGAATACGGAGGAGAGAAAGACCTTTCCTCCGAGGATGCGCTTTTAGCCGCAAAACGTGAGCTTCTTGAGGAAACGGGTTATGAGTCGGATGAATGGACTCATCTTCTGACGGTTCCGTCTAATGCTACGATAGCGGATAATTATGCCTGCCTGTTTGCCGCAAAGAACTGCCGGAAGGTATCGGGGCAGTCTTTAGATGAAACCGAGTATCTTAACGTTGTAAAGCTTTCCAAAAAGGAGCTTGAGCAAAAGATCTTTTCGGGAGAGTTCGAACAGGCCGTTCATATCACAGCCTGGCTTTTGTCGGAAAGAGGGCAGGGAGTTTCGTAAGCCACGGATCAGCTAAACATACCGACCGGATCACCTGGGAGTTTATGCTGTTTCCATATATATTTTTACCACGCAGGATGTTATCATTGTCAGCTGAATAACTTTTTGGTTTTTTTTATTTAAGATCTGAATGCCGCTGTTTTATTTTGGAGAGACATGTCATAATCCTTATCGATCATATACTCAATTTTTAATTACTTGATCACACATATGTTTATTGCCCGGCCGCGACGGTCTGTCAGTAAATCTGCAGTAAATTTACGGTAAATATTTCATCCGGGAGTGAAAAGTTAGTCGTGGCTAACTTGCGCAGTGTGACATAAATGGGACACTGCATAGAATATTATTGTTTTATAAGGGTCTTAGAAGAGTTTTATAAAGACCCCGGAATGAAAAATCAAAGGGTCTTTAAGGGGGCATTACAGGGGGAGAAAGAAAGAAGGAAAGAAAGAAGGAAAGGAAGGTTTTCTGACCAGGGTTATTTCTTTTTTCGAACCCGTTTGCTTTCACTTGCGAGATTGTCTAAGTTTCATAAAGAGGACGGAGTCTGTTAATGAGTAAAAAGAAGATTGTCAAAACAGAATACGAGCAGCTTCCCCTTTTTGATCTGATGGATGATATGAAATATCGCGATCAGACGGAAGATAAGGAAAAAGCAGAGTCTGAAGTCAATGAACATGTAAAGAAAGTGACCGGCATGGAGCTTCCGCTTGACTGGGACAATATTTACGAGGATGACGCAAGGACTGCAGGGCAGCAGACCGAAAGCATACCGGACGGGCTTGTGAAAAGCTTAAATATCCTTGGGAGGGTCGATATTGAATATATTTCCGCCATCACGGGAGAGGAGTACAAGACGGTCATCCGCCGTCTGGCAGGCTCGATCTATCAGAACCCAAGGACATGGAACGAATGTTTCTATAAGGGCTTTGAAACCGCCGAGGAATATCTGTCCGGGAATATAGCTGAAAAGCTCAGGGAGGCGACGGAGGCTAACGAACATTATAACGGCTATTTCCAGGCCAATGTGGACGCTCTTGAAAAAATACTCCCCAGGGGCATTTCCATCCGCGATATTTATGTCACGCTTGGTTCTCCCTGGGTCCCCGCCGGTATAATCGAAAGCTTTATTGAATACATACAGGGAAACGAACGTTATTATTACAATACTCTTAAAGTCAGGCATGATGAACTGACAGGGACCTGGGACCTGGTGTCGCAATATTCATGGGAGAGTTACAAAAAGGCTGCATCTTACGCGTGTGAACAGCAGTTCGGGACCTCCAGGCTGCACGCTATGGAGATCCTTCTCAGAACCCTGAACATGCAGTCTGTTGCCGTATATGATACTGTATCCAGCGACCTTACAAAATCCGGGAAGCAGAGAGTCCTTAACAAAAAGGAAACCGTCATCGCACTTGACAGACAGAGAGATCTTATAAAAGCTTTTCAGAGCTGGGTATGGACAGATCTGGAGAGAGCAAGGGAACTTAAGGGGATATATGAAGAACGGTTCCTGAGCGTGAGGAAGCGCTCCTTTGACGGGAGTTTCTTAGAGTTTCCGGGAATGGATCAGAGTGTCGGGTTATATCCTTACCAGAAAAACGCCGTAGCAAGGATCCTTTTTTCGAATAATACGCTTTTAGCGCATGATGTGGGTTCAGGGAAGACCTATGTGATGGCAGCGGCCGGAATGGAAATGAGACGTCTTAAGATGTCTGAGAAGAATCTCTATGTGGTGCCGAACAATATCACGGGACAGTGGAAAAACATCTTCCATATGATGTATCCTGATGCATCGCTTCTTGTTATCGAACCTAAGGACTTTACGTCTGATAAGCGGGAGGGCGTATTAGAAAGGATGCTTAAGGAAGAATTTGACGGCATCATTATAGCCTACAGCTGCTTCGGACAGATCCCGATATCAAATAAGAGCCGGATCGAGACGCTTAAGGAAACCCTCAGGGAATGTAAGGCCGCTCAGACCAATCAGGTTAAAAAAACAGGGAGGCTTGCCAGGAGGATAGAAAAACTTAAAGACCTCATAGCTGATCTGTCCGTTGAAGAGGAGCCTGACGGCATATGTTTTGATGAGCTGGGAGTAACAAGGCTTTTTGTGGATGAAGCCCATAATTTTAAAAACGTCCCGATCGCAACAAAGACGGAAAATGTTCTCGGCATCAGTTCTGCAGGATCTAAAAAATGCGAGGATATGATGCAGAAGGTGCGCATTGTCCAGAGGCATAACGGGGGAAAGGGGGTCATTTTTGCAACAGGAACCCCCATAACAAATTCCATAACGGATGCCTTTATATTACAGAGCTATCTGCAAAGCGGTACCTTGAAACTGATGGAGCTTGAGAGCTTTGACAGCTGGATCGGGATGTTTGCCGAAAAGTCGTCCAACTTTGAAATAGATGTCGATACCAGTACGTATCGGATGGCGACCCGTTTTTCAAGATTTCATAATATTCCCGAGCTGACAATGATGCTTGCTCAGATCGCTGATTTTCATCAGGCCGACGATTCCTTTGGAATCCCTTCCCATGACGGATATCAGGATGAACTGGTCAAAAAGACCAGGGGGTTTTCCGATTATCTTAAGCATATTTCCGAGAGGGCTGAAAACGTCAGGAAAGGACGGGTAAGCCGTTCGGAGGATAATATGCTTAAGATCACAACGGACGGAAGAAAAGCGGCTCTTGACTTAAGGCTTGCGGATAAAAACGCGGGATTTACTGCTGTTTCCAAGGTCTTTTCCTGCGCGGAAAACGTAGAAAGGATCTACAGGACAACGTCCCCGCAAAAGAGCACCCAGCTCGTATTTTGCGATACTTCTACCCCGAAGCAGGGATTTAATATCTATGATGAATTAAAGGAACTGCTTGTTAAAATGGGGCTTCCCGGGGAGGAGATCGCCTATATCCATGACGCCAAAACGGATGCGCAAAGGGAAAAGCTCTTCAAAGCCATAAACAGCGGAAGGATACGGGTGTTGATAGGCTCCACCCCAAGGCTGGGACTTGGGGTCAATGTTCAGGAGAAGCTTATCGCCCTCCATCATCTTGATGTTCCCTGGAGGCCGGCGGACATGGTGCAGAGAGAGGGGCGGATACTCAGGCAGGGTAATGAGAATAAGACTGTATTTCTGTACCGCTATATTACCGAGGGAAGTTTTGACGCCTATTCATGGCAGCTCCTTGAGACGAAGCAGAGGTTTATATCCGATCTGCTTTCAGGATCTGTCGAAGAGAGAAGCGGAAGCGATATTGACAATACCGTTCTTAATTATGCTGAGGTAAAAGCTTTAGCCATAGGCAATCCTATGATAAAAAAACGGGTTGAAACAGCGAATGAGCTGTCAAGGGTTGTTATACTGCAGCAAAAGTATATCGCTTCCCGCGAACAGTATGAGAAAGAACTCAGGGATCTGCCGGATACCATAGCAAAACTTGAGGCTCTTATCTCAAAATGTGAGGCGGATGCCGCATTGTTTGAGCAGGAGAAGGCCGAATATACTCCTGAAGAGAGAAGGGAGTTAAGGCACAGGATCTTTGAAGCATCCCATCTTGCGGAACCTGCCGTCGATGAATCTTTAATAATGGAATACCAGGGTTTCCGGGTCATTGTACCTCCGGGGTCTTATGAGATGCACCCGATAATCTGGCTCAAAGGGTCCGGCAGATACAGCGTTGAGATGACATCCTCCGAGATCGGAAGCATGCAGCGGATCGACAGGTGCCTGGAGGATCTCGGAAACCGCGAAAAGAGGCTCAGGGATGAGCTCTCAAAGGTTTTAAACAAGCAGGAGTATATCAGGGAGGAGCTTAATAAGGATGACAGCTATGCGGACCGGATCGCTTTCCTGAAAAAGAATCTCCTGAGTATTGACAAAGAGCTCGGCATAGCGGAGTAATTAATCCGGAGCAGGCGTCAGTCAGGTGTTTTTTCATAAATATTTTGCAGAGGAAAGGATTTTGCGTATGAAGGATGAGATCAGGTTATCCAATATACCCTCGATGAGCATAGGGTGCCTGGTGGAGTTTGCGGCTGATGCTTATTGTGAGCTGATCGAAGGGGGGACTCCCTTAAAGACTATGCCGGCCATTATGCTGTGGGGACCGCCCGGGGTCGGGAAATCCCAGGGGGTCAGACAGCTTGCGGGCGAGATAGAGGCACGGACGGGAAAAAAGACTTCAGTGACTGACGTGAGACTCCTGCTCTTTAATCCTATCGATCTGAGAGGAATTCCTGTGGCAAATGAGGAAAGGACCCTGGCTGTCTGGCTGAAGCCCCGGATATTCCAGATGGACGAGTCGAAAGATGTGATCAATATCCTCTTTTTGGACGAGATATCCGCCGCACCTCAATCCGTACAGGCGGCCGCTTACCAGATAACTCTTGACCGGACGGTGGGGGAGCATAAGCTTCCGGAGAACTGTATTGTCATTGCTGCCGGAAACCGGACGACTGACAGGTCTGTCGCGGTAAAAATGCCAAAGGCCCTGGCAAACCGAATGATGCATATCGAGATTCAGGCGGATCTTCAGGCATGGAGAAAGTGGGCGGTCCGCTCCGGGATCAACGAAAAAGTAGTCGGTTTTCTCAGTTTCAGGGAGGATGCGCTTATAAAGTTCAATCCGGCATCCGAAGATCTGGCCTTTCCCACCCCCCGCTCCTGGGAGATGGTCAGCAATGTGCTGAATTATGTCAGCGATGATGTGGATAGTATGTTTCCGATGATCTCGGGGCTTGTAGGTATGGCAGCCGCCTCGGAACTCAGGTCATGGACGCTTGTTTACCGTGACCTTCCGGATGTTGAGGACATTTTCAGCGGAAAAGAAGCGGATATCCCTAAAGCCCCCGATGCTTTATATGCCCTTACCTCCGCAATGTCCGCTTATGCCGTAAGGCATAAGGAGGATCTTCAAATGATCCGTAATTCCATCTGCTACGCGGGCAAAATGCCTCCTGATTTTTCCGTAATGCTGATGAAGGATTATATGTCAATAGAGAAGGGTTATTTAAAGAAGCTCATGGGAATTCCGGAATTTGCAAGATGGATGGAGACAAAGGGGAGGCTGCTTAATGGAAGTTTCTGACCAGAGGCTTAGGAAGCTTACGCAGAAGGTGCTTACATCCCGTCTGCGTCTTCTTAATGATCACGGTTTTTTCGGGCTCCTGCTTATGCACGCGAAATTCAGTCTGGGCGAAGAATACGATACTGCCTGGACTGACTGCAGGGAGAGGATATGGATAAACCCTGACTTTTTAGAGGCTCTTTCGGAACGGGAACTGGATTATGTACTGATGCACGAGATCCTTCATATGGTACTGGGCCACTCTTTCAGGCAGAAAGAGCGCGATCAGGATATTTTTAACATTGCTGCCGATATAGTGGTGAATTCAAATATTTTAAAGGCATATGACGGAGACGAGGATGCCATTTCGCTGCCTGATTTTGGGGGAGTTCAGATGCACCGGGCTGCAGACGGCAAAGAAGGTTATCTTTATACAACGGAAGAGATATATGCTCAGCTTGCGCATATTATTATGCCGGAAAAGGATGGCAGGCAGTATAAAAGCACCGTATGGCAGGCGGTTGTCGGAGTGGAAGACAGCGGACAGCAAAAGAGTGGCAGGCTGCAAAATGACGGAGGGCAGCAGGAGAACGACAGCCGGAAGCAGGACAGACTGCAGAAAGATGGCGGGCAGAAGAATGAAAACGAGCGTAAGGAAGGCAGACAGGAAAAAGATGACCGGAAAAAACCACGGGGAGAGAGCAACAAGGACGAAAATCCCAGAATGACGGGAAAAGGATGGGATCATCATGAGATCCCGGAAGTATCTCTTTCAGAGGATGCGGAAAAAATACGGGAGGAATGGAATCAAAGGATAGTCCGGGCATGTGAAGCCCTTAGTTTAAGGGAAGGACACAAGGGCATCGGCTCCATCCCGGCTTTTGCCAGGAGGTATTATGATAAACTGAAGAACCCCCGGGCCGACTGGAGGACAGTTTTAAATGAGTTTATACAGGAAGAGGTCAATGACTACTCTTTTCTGCCGCCGGACAAAAGATTCTCAGATACTCCTTTTTTCCTCCCGGATTTTAATGATAAGGATATTCGGGTAGAGAAGGTTTTGTTTATGATCGATACGTCAGGTTCGATGACGACGGAGGAGATAACCGCGTGTTATTCCGAGATCAGGGGCGCTATAGACCAGTTTAACGGCAGACTTGAGGGATGGCTCGGCTTTTTCGATGCTGCAGTGACCGAACCGAAGCCTTTTGCGGACGTGGACGAGCTTCTCCTGATTGAACCGAAAGGCGGCGGAGGGACTTCATTTGCTGTCGTGTTTGATTATGTGGGTAAACAGATGACAGAGGATCCGCCTGTATGCATTGTGATCTTAACGGATGGAGTGGCTCGTTTTCCGAAAGAGGAGGCGGCCGGAGGGATACCCGTATTATGGGTTATAAATAACGAAAAGATTTCTCCTCCGTGGGGAAAGGTCACAAGGATCACAGCATAGATAATTATTTAGACATATCATGATCATTACCGATCTCATATATACCTGAGTATTTATGCTTGCAATACATAAAATGTGGGTTTATTATGGAAAACATGGCATGGAAGAAGACCGAAGATCAGAAAACAGGCCGGGGTTTCGCGCTCATCGGTCTTGATAAGGACGGCAACTCGTTCGTTCTTACCGATACCGACACGGATCCTGCCACGATCACGGTCGCAGTCAATTTTGAGGGATATGCGTTTGATCTGATATACAGGGACTGACAGGGCTGCAGATGTTTCTGTCTGATTTTTCCCATAACCGGGTTTGGAAATAATGGTCACCAAGGAGGTATTATGAGCGACATGATCGAGATAAGATGGCATGGGCGCGGAGGACAGGGCGCAAAGACGGCGAGCGGGCTTCTTGCCGATGCTGCCTTTATGGCGGGGAAGTATGTTCAGTCGTTCCCTGAATACGGTCCTGAGCGTTCCGGTGCGCCTATTACCGCATATAACAGGATCTCGGACGAGCGCTGCCCTGTGCATTCAAACATATACGAGCCCGACTATGTCGCCGTGGTTGACGAGACGCTTCTTGAAAGCGTTGATGTTACAGGAGGGCTTAAGGAAAACGGTGCCGTTATTGTAAATACCGATAAGACTCCTTCGGAGATAGCCCCCTCTCTGAGAGGATACAGGGGACGGGTATGCACGATCGATGCCAGAAAGATCTCCATGGAGTGCCTCGGTGCTTATTTTCCCAATACTCCAATGTTGGCGGCAGTGGTCGCGGTGAGCGGCTGCGTCGAAAAGGAGCAGTTTTTAAAGGATATGGAAGGCTCTTACCGCCATAAATTTGCAAAGAAGCCCCAGGTAGTTGAAGGGAATCTTAAATGCTTAAAGCTTGCTTTTTCAGAGGTGAAGGGCTGAGGTGATGAGCTTACGTCAATAAATTCTATCCAATATGTTTTCGGCGATAAGGAATAGCTAAAGCAAATGCCGAATTGGATCGGAATAAACTAAAGTTTATGCCAAAACGCACAATTTGCTCCTCAAATTGGCGCAGATGTGAAAAGACTAAAAAGGGTCTTTCTTCGTGAAAGGTCAGTGTTTCAGGAAAGGTGCTTATGTATACAAGAGCGGAAGAAATAAACGAACATATAGCATGGCAGGATATGACGACAGGCTGCGAGATCTACGAGCCGGGTACCAGCCGCCTTACGAAAACAGGCGAGTGGAGATCAAGGACCCCGGTCTGGATAGAGGATAAATGTAAGCAGTGCCTGCTTTGCGCTCCGTTTTGCCCGGACTCATCGATCCCGGTAGAAGACGGAAAGCGTTCGGAGTTTGACTATGATCATTGCAAGGGCTGCGGGATCTGCTTAAAGACCTGCCCCTTTGACGCTATCACATGGAAGGAGGAATCATGAGCATAAGAGACAGGCTTTCCGGCAACGAGGCGGTCGCGACGGCGATGCGGCAGATAAATCCGGATGTTTTCGCAATGTTTCCGATAACCCCTTCCACGGAGATACCGCAGTATTTTGCCCAGTACGTGGCAGACGGCAGGGTTGACACCGAGTTTATCTGCGTTGAGAGTGAACATTCGGCTCTTTCGGCATGTCTGGGAGCAGAGGCCGCAGGGTGCCGAGCCGTTACCGCAACCTCCTCCGCGGGACTCTCATTCATGAATGAGGTGCTCTATGTTGCAGCTTCTTTAAGGCTGCCTGTGGTTCTTGCGGTTTCAAACAGGGCCCTTACCGGACCGATAAATATAAACCATGACTATTCCGATTCAATGGCGGAGCGGGATTCGGGCTTCATACAGCTTTACGGTGAAAACAACCAGGAGGTCTATGACAATTATCTGATGGCTCACAGGATCGCGGAGCATCCTTCGGTGAGGCTTCCTCTCATGGTCTGCGAGGATGGATTCATAACTTCTCATGCCATAGAAAATATCGAGCTTGAGGAAGATCAGGCGGTTAAGGAGTTTGTGGGTGAATACAAACCCGATAACTACCTTTTAAAGCCTGAAAACCCTCTTGCCGTAGGCCCATACGGGGTTTCCGCCTATTATATGGAAGCCAGGGTCGCCCAGGCCCAGGCTATGATAAATGCAAAGCAGGTCATTCTTGACGTGGCAGAAGACTTTAAGAAGAAATTTGGCCGGAGCTATGGTTTCTTTGAGGAATATAAAATGGAAGACGCGGAAATTGCGATGGTGATAATCGGCTCTTCTGCAGGTACCGCAAAAGCAGCCGTTGACGAGCTTCGAAAGGACGGGATCAGGGCAGGGCTTATAAAGCTTAGGGTGTTCAGACCGTTCCCCGGGCAGGAGCTGGCGAATGCCCTTAAAAGCTGCAAAGCCGTGGCTGTCATGGATAAGAGCGAAGGCTTCTCCGCCTGCGGAGGCCCCTTGTTTGCGGAAACCTCGGGAGCCTGCTTCAATCTGGAGAAAAGGCCGAAAATGATAGATATCGTATACGGGCTCGGCGGAAGGGACTTTACAGTGAAAGTAGCAAAGGGAGTGTATGAACGGCTTATAAATATAGCCGAAACAGGAGAAGCCGGCCCCTTGTATACCTGGCTCGGACAAAGATCAAGAGAATAACAGTCTTATATCTGTCAAAAAACAATAAAATAACATCGGTATTTATAGTAAACGCACAAAATACGTG